>NZ_JAUBRK010000146.1:0-3170 GCF_036701825.1 Microcoleus sp. MOSTC5
ATTGGTTCGGGCAGAATTCCGGCCGAGAGCGACTGCAACGCTTCCAAAGCCGGAGCCACCTTCTGAGAAGGAGTGCGGCGATCGTAGATTTGAGCCTGAGTCTTCTGAGAGTGAGCCATCAAGTCCGCCAAAGCCGCCAGCACAGTATCCTCCGCTCCCGACAATTTAAGGTGAGTAACAATTGAATCCCTCACCATGTGCGGTGTAAACAGTTGGCCTGTCAGCCGATAGCTCCGCCTACTGAAGTAACTACTCAAAGCGCTAGTGTCCAGAGGAGTACCATTGACTCTCGTAAAAAAATACCCATGCTTGGGATTGAAAATAGGTCGCCATTTTTCCAGCCATTCCGTCAAAAAGGGATACAAGCTCTCTGGCAGTTCTATTACCCGCATTTGACCATTCTTGCAAAAACTATCACCCGTCTTGAAGTCAGCAGCACTGTGCTCAACAAACCACTTGTCATCGCGGTTGAATAGAGTGCGGCCAACCTCTAGCTCCCTCAGCGTCCGGCTGCGGTCTGGAAAGGCACTGAACAGCATAAAAATTAAAGCGATTTGGTAACTTTTGGCGATCGCCTTCAGCGGCCGACTATTGCCACACGCATTCCGCTCCTCACATTCCTCTACCAGCCGTCTTCCACAGGCTAAGAAGACTGGCCAATCGAGCCATTTTTTCGATTCATCGGAACGGCGCGGGGTTTGATTTACCCTGACCATAATATCGCGTTCCAACTGCCTCAATTCCTCAATAATGGGAATGTCTTTGTACCCGACCTGCCTGCCACCAACAAGGTGGCGACTGCGCTGTTTCGATGCTTTATGATAAAGAAATTTCGCCACAGCTACCAGACATTCCACAGCTTTAAGCTCCGTATTGGGAGAAGCGCCTCGGGATTCCCTCAACCATTCTAAGTGAGACTCAACTAACTCTATCACTGCATCTATCCCTGCTTCATCTTTCTTGCCTTCAGGAGTTAATCCACTGTAAGCCACCAGTTTTTTGAGATTTAACTCTTCAAGGGAGATGCCCTGATAACGGTGCAGCCAACCTAACACCCTCTTCGCGGCTTGAACGTTACCTATTCCACTAACAGGGCGCAGAGCTTGATCTTGGCGATGGCGATTCCCGACCACAGCAGTTTGGAATTTCAACAACAGATCGAGTTCTTGCTGTAAATCAGGCAAAATCTCTGCAAGTTTCAAGGTGTATTGAAAATTAGGGCAACCCCGAGTGATCGGGCGCTCGGTCACACGAGGTTTGTCCTTACTGAAGCTTCTTGTATTCCACATCTTCGGACAGCGTTTCTCTCTGTCTTTTTTTGTAGCAAGAACTTCCCACTTCCACCAAGATTGTTGCTGATTCCAGAAGAGAAACTTTGTCAAGTGCATTCGATAAGTTCTACAGATAGAGAGCGTACACTTCAGAATCCTAAAGACCTCCTTTTGATAACTCAGAGCATTCTTCAATTCATGGGTAGGAATTTTTTCCAGCAATTTCCAAGCTGCTTTTGACTCAACAGAGGTTAACTTTTTGCCCTCCGGAAAAGGCAAGCCATACTTAGGTAAAACATATCGGAATAAAGCCGTTCGCAGGAGAGTTAATTGATGATTTTTAGCCTCAAGATTTTTTGACTTGTAATCTTGCTCGTAGAGGCGGTAAGCCTCAGCCCAACTTTGCGGTACGGTATTGATGAGTCTGTCGATTTTTAAGTCCTTTGGGGGGTATTTATCACACTTTAACATCAATTGAATGGCACACAATTTGCTTTTTATCTATTAAGATATAAGCAAATAAATGCGGTGTAACTCTTGCTAGTAAGCCTTCACAGCCTCAAGCTTTAGTTCAAGCGTGATAAATAACTGTCAGAATACTTATCACGCTATTTAGACTTGAGTTTCTGTTAGTTCTCGTCTCAAAAAAAACAAAAAAGCCGGGACATTAATCTGTCCCGGCCAAGGGTGTTTTATTCAATTTTTGCTTTGACTCTTGTAACCTTTTTTGCCTATTTCAAAGTCTCCTTGCTTATTAGATTTTGCAACCAGCTCTCACTTCGCTCTGCTCTGGAAACGAGCCAAAAAAAAGGAGCTCCTTGGTAGGGCTCCTGAGTAAGTCGTTTTATTAGCATTAATCGGAAAGTCGTTTCTTGGTTGTGAGGCGTTAAGAAAAAAAGCCCCTGCAAAACAAGATGACTAGCAAAATTTTAGAGAGATGTATGAGTGCTGGTTTCAGATAGCAGCGCTTACTTTTTGGAAACCACTAAAGTGTTATATTCCTGAAAGTCGTGACTGCTGTAAAAAATGATAGCATTAAAGAATCGGAATTGACAAGAGGTAGTGGTGATGACCGTCGGTTTGAGATTTGAGAGCGAGCGCCTGAAAGTCGTCAATAGGAATGCAAGCGGAACCAAACCCCTACCCAACCTGTGCCAATTTTTTAGTCCCCAACGACTTATCTTCTTGCCAAAATTGCCCAAATTTTGAGAAGTTTCTGGCTGTTATGGCTGAAAAACTAGAAAGCTTGCAAGGATTGAACGCTGAGCGGTTACAGGCGTTACTCAATTGTTAATCTATAAACGTCTCGCAAGGCGTTTCTACCCCCCCATAAAAAAGGTTTTTTTTAGTCCAGTCACTTGTCCAGTGATCGACTGGATCTAATCCGAGTTATAATTTGTCCAGTACCAACTGGACAATTGACTGGACATATGGAAACTTACCTGATCGCCAGCCTGCAAGAGCGCTACAACCTAAGCAGCAAGCAATCTGTGTACGATCGCATAAAAGCTTTATCGATCTCACCAGTAGCCCGAGGCAAAATTTCCGGTGAGCAACTGGACAAACTGGACAAGTTAAATCAGCATCTAAAATCTGGCGGCACCCTATCTGATTTTGAGAGCAGCCACACCGAAATTTTCAAAATAGAAGCGATCTCACCTGCGACCACAACAGCTATAAATCAAGACAGAGAAAACTTTCTTGAGCTCATCGAGGCGATCGCCCGACACTTTGCAGCAACTCGCGACCCTCTGCAACATTACTCTGCGTTGGAACAGGCGATCGCCTCGGGTTGGATTCTATCAACTGCCGAAGTTAAAGCGCTCATCGGAGTTAAGCCCAGCGGCGATCTATTCAAGCGGGGGGCTTTTGTATTCATCCGAGCCGACAAAGTTGGGA
>NZ_JAUBRK010000057.1:0-52319 GCF_036701825.1 Microcoleus sp. MOSTC5
AGACTCGAACTCATGCACTGGCTAATTTCATAAATTCCTTTTTTTGTCAACTCCTAATACTGAACCGACGCCCTAGTGGGTCTCGGAAGTTTAGCTATTCCCGGAATCGGGCCGATGATTGCAGCGGGGACTTTCGGCGCCTCACTGGTGGCTACCGTAGCAAGCACTGGCGTCGCGGCTGCGACTTTCGGTGGAGTGGTGAAGGCATTGACGGACTTGGGAATTCCCGAAGAAACAGCTAGAATTTACACCGATCGCCTGCGCGCCGGCGATTATTTGGTGGTAGTAGATGGCGCTGAGGATGATATTAGTCGGGCTCAAGGGATTTTCAGCACTCGGGGCATTCAAAATTGGGGCGTTTTTTAAACAAGAATTGTGCACCAAGTCTATCCCTAGGGCAATGCACACCTCACCATTGGTGATAACAATTAGCTCAAATTTAGTACCCGACTTTTGTTTGAAAATTAGCGCATCGATCCCCCCTAACTTAAAAAGGGGGGATCGGAAACGGTATTTCGTCTGCCGGAAAGGGGATTGAGATTCGGCTAAAACCCCGAGCGAGACGTGGTTTTAGTCTTAAGTTGACATTCATTGATTGCCCACCCGATCCCTACAAGTAAATTATTGATTTTTATGGCTCATCTTTTGATCCTGAGGCCGTCACATAAGCGACAGCTAAAGGCGAAATTTTTTCTGTAACTGCTGCGATAACTTGGCCTTCAAAGTCAGTCCAAACTCTGGGGCGATCGAACATACAAGGCTGCAAAACCCCCCACAATAAGCCATCAGAACAAAGGTGAGCGTGAATCAAAGCTCGATGTCCGAAATTTTTTGCCTCAAAATCTTTGTTGACAACTTCAGGATTCGCTGTTTCAACATCCTCAACAAAAATCGAAGGTTCAGTTCGCAAAGCTGCTGCAAACAAAGGGTCTTCTTCCCCTAAAGATTCCGGTTCTTTTTTCCATTCTGCGTCCCAAACCTCTGGAATGTTCGAGTTGCGACGCCAGCAGTAAGGTACTCTGCCAGTTTGGGTTTCAGGATTGCGGAGGTAGAGAAAGACCCGATCGCAATTTAACACCTCGCCTAAAGCCGGTACCAAAGCCGAAAAAACAGCATCCGCACTCTTGCTGTCACTCAAAATTTGCTCCAGAACTTGCGGCAGAATTTGGTCGGTCATTAACTTTAGCTATTGAAGTTCATCTACTCATTTTAAACTACTGGTTCTATTCTCTTCTGTTAGGCATTGGTCATCAGCGTCTTCCCGGTGTCTTAAATCGCTATAGAAGACAAGTTTTAAAACCAGAGGGAATGGGAAAAAATTTAAAACTTGCTCAATGCTTTCCTTTGTTTATTGAATTCTGGCTTGGCTGAAGTTAGCACCCGTATAACCGGTTGTCAGCCAAAGAATAGCTCTAGCACCGTCGCGAACAGCTTTTTCCACCGGTTCGGGGGTTCGCCCAGACGGAACTGCCACAGGCTTAAAGCTAATGCCTCGACTGCCGAGCACGATTTCGCCGATAATCTGAGCTCGCCGCATATGATCGTCAGAAGTGATCAGATACACGCTCTCTATCCCTCTAGCTTTCAATTCATCTACCAGGGTGGTAAAATTTGTTACCGTATCCACCGCTCTGTAGTCTAAGTGCAGGCGATCGGACTCGATTCCCGCTTCCGAAAACACCCATTCCGCGAACTCCGGATTGCTCCCAGACGACACCCAAATCGGCAATTCAGGATACTTCTGAGCAAATTTGGCGGCAAACACCTCTCGCTCCGTAGCCCCACCTAGAACTAACAAAGCTTGGGGTCTCTGAAATTCGCTCTTAACCTGCTGATAGCCAAACCAGCAGGCGATCAAAAGCCCTACTAGGAACCAAAAACTGCGTGAAGTGTTCAAACGCTTGTAACGCTGCGTGTTTGAATTGATTTTTAACCACATCTAAACCTATAAAAATTTTATGTAACTCACAAAGGAACCATAACAAAAAATACCGCACGTAGAGCCCACTAACAGGAATTAAAAATTAAAATTTAAAAAAGGGTCGGGGGATCAGAGATTTTAGATTTTAGATTTTAGATTTTAGATTGACTCTACGCTTGTGGTGGGGCTTAAAAAGGTGATTTGAGATTTTCGATTTCAGATTTTAGATTTCAGATGGATTCTATAGAGAGAGGTTCTGCGTAAGTCCTCGTCTTCAAGCAAGTATTCGTCCTTGGGCGAATTTGTTAGCGGATATGCAAAAAAGAGGGGCAAAACTAAGCTTCCCCCTCCTGCTTTTAATTTTTCTTGATTTTTAACGGGACTGGCCGGGTTCGAACCGGCGGCCTAGCGCTTCAGATTTGTGTGAGTTTCCCCACTCTCTGGACTATACCTTCACCATATGCTCGCAGCTTTTAGGTGGTGACCGTCTAGTCTCTAAACCTTCCTGATTTCAATATAGGCGATTGTTTAATCGCCCTGAACTCAGGCTTGGCTTGGTATTGCCTTAGAGTCATAGGAACCCACGAACTCTTTAGGTTTCACCAAATTTGACCACATTCACTCCCAGAGTTTCCTCGCAGGGTGCCCGATTCTTCAGGAGGCGCTTGCTCTATCCATCTGAGCCACAGCCCCAGTTGCTAAACCGTTTTGATTATAGCAGTTAATGTCGATTTTGAATTTTTTATTTTGGACGATTACCGATCGGCAGTTGCCAGTTTCGCAGCGATGCGGGCAAAGTTTTCTGCTGCGGTGAGTTTACCAGCACCGTAACAGGCGCGCTGCCTCCATGCGGTGACGGGGAGATGTCCGGGGGGAGCATCTTCGTTGAAGGAGAGCTCGCTGTAATATTTCCAATTTTCCTTGACTCTCCAGCCGACTCGATCGCAAAATTCAGTATAATTTGCCTCGGTACTTTCCCAAATCTGCTGCTGCACGCTCAACCCGAACCGCCCGCTGCTGTATTGTTGCCAAAGTCGGTCGATCGTGCGAAGGTCTGTAGGAGGAAAACTGTCAATATCGGCTGCACTCAGCCAGCCTTCATCTTCCCTGACAGCTATTTGCAGCAAGATTTCCCAAGTATGTTCGTCAGCTTTGCGCCATTTTCCGGTTTCTAATAGCTTTGTCAGTTGTCGGTAGTCCATTCCCACTTCGGAAATTGCCGGAGTTGAGTCAGGTATGGCGCCGATTTTGTCTTCCAGTCGCAGTAGAGTGCTGACAATCAATTCGGGGTTTAGTTGTTCGAGGCGGTAAAGAACCCATTCTAACTGAGATTGAAGGTATGTGCGGGCGATCGCACCTTGCTGCAATTCCCCCTGCAACTCATCAAATTTAGCTAACCAATTTTGTTGATTGCGGGCCAATTCCCACATTTTTTTTGCCCACTGCAATCTAACTTCTTCTTTTTTTAAATAAGTTTTGGAAGGCTTAGCACGTTGCGGGTAGGGAGTCAAATCCCAGCCGCAAGTGGAGCAAAACTCTGGTGTTTCTATGTATTCAGTACCGCACACTGGACAGTTAGACATATTGCCATAAATTCGGTTGCCAAGTAATTATCTGACATCCGGTAAATTAACGATAATTCGAGTATATGCTTAGGTTGCACCCTACAATTTGAGTTAATTATAAGCGGTAATGTGCGCATTTCGCGCCAAGTTAGAGTTACTTATACTGCTCTAACAAGGCAAGCGAATAGTAAACAAACTGCCTTTGCCCAACTCTGATTTTACCTCGATCGTACCGCGGTGAGCTTCGACTATTTGGCGGCAGAGGTGTAGTCCCAAACCTGTACCGGATTTCTTGTGAGTTCCCGGGCCAAACCTTTCAAATAACTTTGCTTTTTCTGTGGGAGAAATGCCGGCGCCGGTGTCTTGGATTTCTATGATTACCCATGCCAGCGGTTGGTTTTTGAAGCTAGTATAAGCAGGTGAATTAGCAGCTTTTAAGCTGACATCTATTGAGCCGCAGTCGGTGAATTTAATCGCATTTCCGATTAAATTTGTCATCAAGCGGTGCAGTTCCAGACGATCGCCCGGATACTTCGCAATCGGTGCACTTTCTGCACTTTCGGTCAAGTCTAAATTTACGGATAAACCTTTAGCATCGGCTAAGGGAGCTAGTTCTTCAGCTACCTCCGTAATAAGCTGGCGCAAGTCCACGGGAGCGAAACTTAGGGATTTGCGGCCTGCTTCGTAGCGGTAGACTTCCAGCAACATATTTACCATCGCGATCAGGTTTTGGTTGCTGCGAACCATCGTCCCGAAAGCGTCGCGCATGGGAAGGGAAATTTCTCCCAAAGCTCCCTGCTGCATTAAACTTAGCATTCGATCGGCTGCTACGAGGGGTGTTCGCAAGTCGTGAGCGAGCCTGGAGACAAAATCTTCGCGCTGGAGGGCGATCGAATTGCGCTCGTCTACGCTGTGTTTTAGCCGCAGGAGCGATCGTACCCTCGCCAGCAGTTCGTCCATTTCGACTGGTTTGCGGATGAAATCGTCAGCTCCCATGTCCAATCCCTGGACTACGCTCGCACTGTCGTGAGCCGTGATCAGCAAAATCGGGATAAAGGGCAATTCCTTATTTTGTCTGATTCGCTTGGTGACTTCGTAACCGTCCATCCCCGGCATCATCACGTCTAGCAGTACCAAATCCGGGGCTGACTTGTCAATTTGGCTCAAGGCAGAAAAGCCGTTTTCTGCCGTGCTAATTTCGTAACCTTCTTCTTCCAGGATTGTCTGCACCAACAAAACATTATCTGGTGCGTCATCTACTACCAGAATCCGATCGGCTTGTGGGGCATTCGGAACAGATAAATAAGTCATTTAATTGTTAGCCTGGAAATAAATACTAACTTTAATCTTGCATCCGATTTATGTTTTCACATTTTTCCACTTGTTAACTCTGTCATAAGGAAGATATAAAAAAAATATGTAATCTTTTTACATTTTGTCACTCGGGTGTGATATCATATCGTACTTTATTGTCATAGTATGAACCCCGTCCCAATCCTCGGGCGGAGGTATTTCCAAATACCTGAGGGAGCGCTCGATGTGAACTTCCACAGGTCGATCGCTAGGTCGTATCGCTAAAGCCGCTTCAAAACAACTAATAGCTTTATGAAAATTTCTAGCAATATAAGCATCCCTACCGTTGCTGTAAAGTTCCAAAAACCGAACGGTTTCCCCATCAATGGGTTCAGAAGTATTTTGCAGCAACTCGTAAATACCCACCGGCTGATTTTGGCCCTTAACCCGCACCTTGTCCAACTCTCGCACCCAAATCCCTTCGCGGCATAAACTGTATGTAAATTCGCTCAAAATGATATCGCAGCCGTACTCTTTTGTAAGCTGTTCCAATCGCGAGCTCAAATTCACCGCATCCCCGATTACCGTGTAATCCATCCGCTTTTGGGAACCAATGTTTCCCGAAACCACTTCTCCAGAACTAATCCCAATTCCGAAACGAAACGGATCTTCGCCGGGGCGAGAATCATTAAACTCTTTCAAACGCCTGCGCATATCTAAAGCCGACTGCACCGCCATCCAACCGTGACTTTCGGGAGGGTTCAGCGGCAGGGGCGCGCCGAACACGGCCATTAAAGCATCGCCGATAAACTTGTCTAAAGTTCCTTCGTGATGGAAAACGGCCTCCACCATCGTTTCAAAATACTCGTTCAGCAGCGATACCACCTCCGACGCTCCCAGATTTTCGGTGAGTGTGGTGTAGCCGCGAATGTCGGAAAATAAAATAGTAACTTCTTTGCGTTCGCCTACCATCAGCGCACCTTCGCCCAAAGCCATCACTTTATCTACGACTCCAGGAGTCAGGTAGCGGTACATCGTATTTTTCATCCGCTTTTCGCGGCTGATATCTTCGAGTACCACTAAACCGCCGCGCACCCCGCCTTCTGGATTGATCAGCGGGTTGACAGTCAAATTCAAACTGCGTTCAATTACTTTAATTCGAGAGGCCGGGAGGGGCAGCGGACAATAAGGGTGATAGCGGGCTGCATTGGGCAGCGAAAATAGAGATTGGGAATTAGCTAATTCTGCCAGCGCTACTTCTTCAGTCCAGGCGCTGTTTTCGCCCCAAGCGTAATATAAATTCGGGTCAGTGCGATCGGGCACAGCCAAAATGTAAGTTTCTTCTCCTATTTCTTCTTCTGTTTTTGCTGCTGCTGTTTCTGCGGAACAACAGGTTTTTTCCACCAACAGTCCCACTGTTAAACTTTGTTCGGGAACGTAATGTCTGGCAGCATTGTGGAGACTGTCTTCGAGTCGAAATTGCAAATTATCGATCGGCACAACTTCCCAAACATAGCGGTCGATCAGTTTTTCTTCCCAAATCTGGGGATTGTGTTTGCTTTTAGCTTGATTTACCGGACAGCCCAATAATTCCAGCGCCGCTTCGTTAATCGTTACAACTCGCCCCTGTAAATCCGTGGAAATTACTGCATCGGAAAGACTTTGCAGCATATCTTTTTGATACTGCTTTTCCACCATCACGTTCTGAAACAGTTGAGAATTTTGCAGCGCCATTCCGGCTTGGGAATTAAAAGCTCGCAAAAACTCTTCGTCGGAAGTGGTGAAAGTACCTTGGTTCTTATTAATTAGCTGAGTCACCCCGATCAGCTCACCTTTAGCGTTATGCACCGGCATACACAAGACAGTCCGAGTGCGGTATCCGGTTTGCTGGTCTGTAGAGGGATCGAAGCGGGGATCGTCGTAAGCATCTGTAATATTTAGAGGTTGACCAGTCGAAGCCACGTAACCAGCAATTCCTTTATTAGCAGGAATGCGGATTTCCACCATCGTTTTGCCGTCGGCCTTGGCGACTTTTGTCCAGAGTTCGTTGGTTTCCCGATTTAACAAAAATAGCGTGCTGCGATCGGCCTGCATCAAGTCGCGAGCTTGATCCATGACAGCGCGCAAAGTTGTTTCCAAGTCAAGACTTTGACCCAAAGTAGTCGTCGCTCTCAACAGTGCGGCAACCCCTCGCTGGTTGCGGGCCACGACGTAGAAAGACTGACAGCTTTCGAGAATAATCCCGATCGAATCTGCAAAAGCCTGGAACTGCTCTTCGTCTTCCTCGCTAAAGGGGACATTGCCAGCTTTATTTAACAGTCTGACCACCGCTACGGGTTCGTGTTGGCTCTTGCTGCTAAAAATCGGCATACAGAGAATGGTCTCGATCTGGTAGCCCGGTGGTTCGTCTACTTCGGAATTAAAATGCTCGTGCGATCGAGCTGACGCGACATTTATCGATTTTCCGGTTGTTGCTACGTAGCCTAAAATGCCTGCATCCATCGGCAAACGAACTTCTAAATCTTCGCCAAGTGCATCGACTGTTTTGTGCCACAGTTGATTTTTGTTGGAGTCAACCAAAAAAATTGTTGTCCGGTCTGCTTGCAGAATTTGACCAATTTTGACAGTGAAGGCATCTAACAGTTGCTCTAAGAGAGTTTCGAGTGCTTCATTGTTAATCAGGTCCATCGCCCGGATAAATTGCTGAAATTCAGCCGTGATAAAGTCCAGCAGGCACACTAATTCAGGAACTGGCAGGCTCTTAACACGGGAGGTCAATGCCCCCATAAAATTGACTTGAGTCAGTGTAGCCAGAACGCTACCAGCATTGGAGAATGTCATGATTAACTGCTTTCTCAGAGGGGTAGACTGACCCGCAGGTCGATCGGCGCTTGATTCTGCTGCGGTACAAACGATTTAAGTTGTTTGGAAACGCGCCGACAGTCGCTTGTCGCTTTGATGAATCGTGAGCTCAACAGTGGCGCAGGCAACTTCTGTTTTTGTTACATATGCTCGATCAATCTTTTTTACAACCTCGATAATGATGAGGGTTCGTCAATTAAAGCTGAACATGAGTTCGGAACACTGCTAGCCTGAAAATTAGCTCCCAAGCTTTCGTTCGATCGAGAGTGCAATGTGGATTTGACCCTCTGTGCTCGGCTGCTGCGCGGTGTGACTGTTTTAGCGCACTCGGCGACCGTATCCGGTTAGGTGAAGGGCGCTATGAAATCAGCGCGCAAGGCATTCCTACAGAGCTACTCATAGTTTAATGGTAAACGCAACACCACGATAACTACGGTAATTTATGCAGCAAAAAAGTTATATCGCTCTTTGAGGAGATCCGTCCTCGCTACCCACTGACGATCGAACAGCGAAGCTAAACAGTCGGTGAGGTTTAAAGGTGCTACAGATGCTGACATTTAGGCCGCTCTGGGCATAGACTCGGCAAATACCACTGATTGATAGTAGCGCTGCAATTGTGCGGTGGCGGCTGCCCAACCCCAGCGTTCGGCTTCTCGGCGAGCGTTTTGGCGCAGGGTTTCCCGTTCTTCGGGATTCGCAAACAGACGCTGGGTGGCGGCCAGAGATCCTTCTTCATCGGCGGGGTCAAATAAATATCCGTTAACACCGTCGGTGACGATATCGGGAATTCCGCCGCTGCGCGCCGCCACTACGGGCGTCCCCGCAGCCATTGCTTCTAGGAGCACTAACCCCAAGGTTTCGGTGCGGGAGGGAAAAATGAAGGCGTCGGCCGATGCGTAAGCTGTTGCGAGTTCTTGCCCCTTGAGGTAGCCGACAAAATTAGTAGGGGTGCCGGCAAAATATTGTTCGAGGGTTTGGCGGTGCGGGCCGTCTCCGACTAGGGCGAGGCGGGCGTCGGGAATCGCTGCGAGGACTGGTTTGATGCGTTCGATTTCTTTTTCTGCACCGAGGCGGCCGACGTACAGCAGCAGGGGACTGTCGGGGTTATTTTCCGAAAGGCGCGATCGCATTTCTCGACTGGCCAATTCGGGGACAAACATTTCAGTATCTACGCCCCGCTGCCACAAATCTACCCGATCGATGCCGTGGGTTCTCAATTCCTCTACCATTGCTGTTGAAGTGCAGAGATTCAATTCTGCTTGATTGTGGGCACCTTTGAGCAATTCCCACAATAAAGGTTCGAGGACTCCAAAACCGTAATGGTGCAAATATTTCGGCAAATGGGTGTGGTAAGAAGCCAAAATCGGAATGTTCAACTTTTTGCCGTAATATATACCGCCCAATCCCAAAATAGCGGGATTAACAACGTGAATAATATCCGGTTTAAACTGCTGTAATTGGCGACCGACAGCCGGAGAAGGAAGTGCCATTTTCAGTTCCGGGTACATCGGCAAAGGCAAACCCTCCACACCGTAAACTCGGGCGCCTTTGTATTCTTTAATCCCGTAATCTGGAGAAAATATCAGAACTTGTTCGCCCGCGCGCTGCAAGTGATCTACAGTGTGAATCAGTCTGGTGACAATGCCGTCTATTTTCGGCAGAAAAGTTTCAGTAAAAAGAGCAATTTTCATAAAAGTAAGTTACTTAGAGAGCCGATAATCCTAGCCTCTGGGAGATGTCGGGGTCGATGACAGGATACACTGTCTCACAAGGAGTCAGTAATTGCGTGCTATCGCCTCCGTTATATTGACGCTGTTGCTGTACGAATTGGGAAATATCCTCAATTTTAACAATCCATTCTTGCGCGTAACTAGCTAAAACACTGCCGCGCAAACCGAGTTGAATTGCCCGCCGATCCATTTTCGATCCATTTGGGTGATGGTCCGGGTCCCATTGCAGCCGTACAGCCGAATTTTTAACAGCTTGTTGCCATGATTTTTCGCTTCCATACACTGCTGGAACGAAATTAGAATGGACAGCCGATGCTAAAATTTCGTCAAAAGCCGATCGCTTCAGCCAAATAGCCAGAATTACTTCTTGTCCGGGTTTTGTTCCCCATTCCGAGCGATACATCATCCACAGAAAATTGGGCTTAATCCAACTCATGCGATTCAGACTAAATTCCCCACCGAAATAACCTTGTTCCGCTGCAAAAGTACCGATCGCCGGACGGTAAGCTTGGTACACTACAACAGTATTTTCGTCAAATTGTGCCAGAATGTGACGACCTGTTTTCGGCCATTTATTTGCCTGGTTTAAGTATGGTTCGGTTCGCAGACTCATTGCCACTAATTACGAGCGATATTTTTCTAACGGTAAGGTACAAACTCCGTGAATTCCGATAGATACAATTATTTCACCTAAAAGTAATCCCACACCTTCGGCAAAGCAATTAATTCTGTGAATTTACTGTGCAGTTTTAGCAATTAAGATTTCCTTTTCCCCAGCAGAAGGCCCTTAGCTAACGGGCGCGGTAATTTTGATTACTCGCCGTTAGTGCAGCCCATTCCGGTATTAAATAATAAGCACAAACTGCACTAGCTAAAAATCCGGGCAGAACAATCAAAAGCAACCGAATAAGAATTCGACTTTTCACGGCTTTATTCCCAAAAAGCCAGCAGTAAAAACCTTATACCATTTTTCAATTAAGCGCAGAGGACGCAGAGAACACAGAGCAAAAGATAAAAAAGATAGATATGAAAAAAATAATCTACACCGAAATTGATTCAGAACTTGCAAACATTTCTCCTCTCTTCCCTTTTTTTATCTTACTTCGCGCCCTTCGCGCCTTCGCGGTTCGTTAAAAAATCTCTTACCCCGCAGGTATATACCAGAACTTACTTCCAAGAAACCTTCGGCAAAATCTGATTTTTATCGACGCGGTGCTGATATTTTGTGGCAAAATTCAGCAGAGAATCGAGCAGGGAATCTGAGAGGTAGTGCGGTTGCAAGCCGAGGTCTAGCAAGTTGGTGTTTTTGGCATTGAAATAATGTTCTTCTTTCTCGACTCTGGGATTTTCGATGTTGTTGATTTCTACTTTTAATCCCATTGCCGTGCCTGCTTTTTGCACCAATGAGGCTAAGTCGCCGACGCTGAATAGTTCGGTGAATTGGTTGAAGACTCGGAATTGTCCGGCTTCGGCGGGGTTGGCGATCGCCAATTCCACGCACCGCACGGTATCCCGAATGTCTAAGAAACTGCGGGTTTGTCCGCCAGTTCCGTAAACAGTCAGAGGATGACCGATCGCAGCTTGGATGCAAAATCTGTTCAATGCTGTACCGAATACTCCGTCGTAGTCCAAACGGTTGATCAACAGTTCGTCCATGCCGGTTTCATCTGTGAGCACGCCGTAGACTACGCCCTGATTTAGGTCGGTGGCTCTTAAACCCCAGATTTTGCAAGCAAAATGGATGTTGTGGGAGTCGTGGACTTTTGACAGGTGGTAGAAACTGCCTGGTTGTTTGGGATAGGGCAGTGTATCCTTGCGGCCGTTGTGTTCGATCGTGATGTAGCCTTCTTCAATATCAATATTCGGCGTGCCGTATTCGCCCATTGTCCCCAATTTCACTAGGTGACAGTCGGGGAAATCTTCGCGGATGGCGTACAGCAGGTTGAGTGTCCCGACAACGTTATTGACTTGGGTGAGGACTGCGTGTTCGCGATCGATCATTGAGAAGGGGGCTGAACGCTGTTCGCCAAAATGGACGATCGCCTCTGGTGCAAATTTTCTCATGCTTTTGCTGAGAAAATCGTAGTTGGTGATGTCACCGACGAACAAGTCGATCGACTTGCCCGTTAAATCTTGCCATCGCTGGAGTCGTTGCTGAATCGGTGCGATGGGAGTGAGGGTGTCGCTGCACAGTTCCAGATCCCAGTGCCGCCGCACGAAGCTGTCGAGGATGCCAACTTCGTAACCCTTGTTAGAAAGGTAGAGTGCGGTTGCCCAACCGCAATAGCCATCGCCACCAATAACCAGGACTTTCATAAATCAACGGTGAATCTTGCTTGCCAATACTGGGTTAATGTACCAGGTAATGGTACATTCTGAACCTTTAATCAAGCGTGTTCGCCCAGGAGGGACTTAGTTTTTTTGGATTAAACCGGAATTTCGTCGGCGAAACTGGCGCGGCGGGTGAATTCAAAGGGGCCGGCCTGGGCTCCCCAGACGTGGGCGTCGGTTTCTGGGTCGCGTCCGCGATCGTGGCTAATAAATTTGTCTTGGTCAATCTCGAATTCGCTGTCTAGATAAGTTTTTTTGCCCTTTCTGACCACGGCACAGCCTTTTCCGGGTTCGACAAACCCTTTGAAGCTGTTGCCCGTCCACTGCGTAATAAAGGTGCAGCCGGGAAGCAGTGTCAGTTGTGCTTTTTTGATTTCTTGCAGCCGTTGCGGGTCGCGGGAAGCGCCGTAGAATTGTTCTTCGTTTTCTATGGCATAATTTTCGATGTCGATTCGATCGCCCACCGGGACTAATTTTAAAACTCGGACTCGGTACGGTACATTCAGTTCAATATCGTAGGCTTGTTCTAGGTACAAGCTGAGTCCATCCAGAACTTCGACGGGCAAAGGTCTCATGCAGACGCGGATGTGGGCGAAGAAGGGCGGGTTTTCAAAGGCTTGGGCTTGGTTGCTGAAGTCGGCGGCCATCCAGCGGCCGAGGGTGACGATATCGGTGGAATGAGTCATTTCGATTTTGGATTTTGGATTTTGGATTTTAGATTGAGAGGAGTAGAAGTTATTTTAAGGGAAATTAAGACGCGATCGCTATTAGATCCCCGACTTCTTAAAGAAGTCGGGGATCTGGGTATTTAGGCGGGCTGACTTAACTTCTCTGGCGATCGGCTATAAATATTTATAGAAATGGATTGCAAAATTACCATGAAACTAGAACCAGTCGAATTTAGGACTATCCAAGCTGTGGGTTATGACGAAACAACTTCCACCTTGGAAATTCTTTTGAATAGCGGCAAGACATATCGATACTTTGAAATCCCCAAGACTGTCTGCTTGGAATTGATGGAATCTGACTCAAAAGGTAGTTATATACGTTCTGAAATTATTCATTGCTACCCTACGAACAAGTGAAGAAACGGCGGCGATAAATCCGGCATTAAGGAATGAGAATTAAATAACTTCCACAAGTTTGTGGGATGGGCGTCCCGCCCGTCCAAAAAGGAGGGGCGGGACGCCCATCCCACAATAACAATTAAAATTGTAAGTTATTTAATTGGCGATCCTAATCTAGGATTTTTGAGCTTTTAATCGTAATTTTGGCGGTCGCACTTTCCTGACTTAAAACAGCGTATTCCAGGTTTGTGAAATGTAGGGACACGGCAGTGCCGTGTCCTGGGAGGGGAAGCTCACGATACGCGGGTGTACTTCATAAATGTGGAATCTGCTGTATCTCAAACCCAGTTTTTTTCGCACTTCTGCACTCGAACTCGTACTGCCAGATTTTTATTCCTGTCGCGAAGTTTCAATGATTTTATGAAATTTTTGATTGTGGCTTCAAAAAACACTCTCAATATCTGCGATCGCCACCAATACCGCTACAGGTTTTGCTTCAAATCCGGCGATCGCAGGTTCACGACCTAAGTTTCTCACATAATCTGCTAGCGAAGATTGAGTATCCGGCGATCGCTGTCGAACCGGAGATTTTTTAATTTTAGAAACAAAGTAAAACGATCGCGGATTTGCGATCGTCCCAAGGGTATGAGAATTATTGGATGGGATGTCTACTCGCGCTTGGGCTTGCTCTGACGATTTGACAGATAAGCGATCGCAAATAAAGCAAATCCAATCAATGCAAAGGAGAAAATAGTTGTCAGAGTACCCAAAGCGTATAGGGCAGGAGACGTGACGTTGGTAGTCATTCCAAAGATTTCTAGGGGCAGGGTATTAGTGTCTCCCGACGCCAGAGAAGTGCGCGTGAATTCATCGTAGGACAAGGTAAAACTCAGGAACGCCACCCCAATCACACTAGAAGCAATCAGAGGAAAAACAATTTGCCAAAATGTGGTGGTATCGTTTGCACCCAAGTCGCGGGAAGCTTCTTCATAAGCTGGATTAAACCGCCCGAAAATCCCCAGCATAATTAAGAACGCAAACGGTATAGTCCAGGTAAGATGCGCTCCTAACGCTGAGGTATACCAGGCATTTCCTAAACCCGCTAAGTTGAACACAACCGCAATCCCTAACGAAATCAAAATACTGGGAACAATCAGGCTAGAAATGGTGAGGTAAAAAATCCAATTAGCTCCTTTAAAGCGGCTGCGAAACGCCATCCCTGACATGACGCTGGTGATGACGGTCAACACCATCACAATCAATCCCAACCAGAGCGATCGCCAGAAGGCATCGGTAAAGTTGCCTACCCGTTGTTCTTCAAATACCGATTGCATCCACATCAAGCTAAACCCTTTCATGGGAAAAGTTAAATTGCCTTCAGGGCCTTGCAGTGACAGGATAAAAACGGCTGACATCGGGCCGTACAGAAACAAAACAAACAGTCCAAAGAAGGCAGCCAGAAAGTAATAGGATAGCGGGCGTTTTTTCCCTTCCATAATTCCTCTACAGTTCTTTACGAATATCGACAACGCGCAAAATAGCAGACACCAAAATCAAGGTAACAATCAGCAGAATCACTGCATTCGCGGCCGCGAGGGGATATTGCAAACTGCCGATCTGGTTTTTAATCAAGTTTCCTACCGAGGCAACCTGTCCGCCGCCCATCAGGCGTACCGTGGCGAACTCTCCCATCACCAACGTGACGATAAAAATAGTGCCGATCGCAATTCCCGATGCCGACAGCGGCAAAATAATTTCTTGCTGAATTTGAAAGGGCGAAGCGCCTGCATCTTCAGCCGCAGAAACCAGCGCTCGATCGATTCGCATCATGCTGTTGAAAATCGGTGCCACCATAAACAGGGCATAGAGATGCACCATCGCTAATATCACCGAAAAGTCGGAGAACAGAAACATTTCAATAGGCTTATCGGTGAGGTGCAATCCCATCAATGCCTGGTTGAGCAGCCCTTCCCGTCCTAAAAATGGAATCCAAGAAATCATCCGAATAATATTCGATGTCAGAAATGGAACAGTGCAGATCAAAAACAGAATCGTTTGCCATTTTGAATTCTGAATGTGAAACGATAGAAAGTAGGCAACCGGATAACTAATCAGCAAACAAATCAACCACACAATTGCCGCAAACTTAAACGTATTGAGATAAGTTGCGACTGTGACTTTGGAGGTAAAGACCGTGATGTAATTCGCCAGCGTAAAGCCGGGAACCATAGAATATCCGTTGAAGTTCCAAAAGCTAACCGTAATAATTGCTGCGATCGGCAATACCAAAAATAGCAGCAGCACCAGCGTTTGCGGTGATACCAACAGGTAGGGTTGAAGTGCTTTCCAGTTGAACGGCTTGGCTCGACTGGGACGGACTGGCGGTGAAGATGTTGGGAGATTTTGAGTTGCTTTCATGGCTAACTCCAGGTTAGGTATAGGGTTGGTGAGAAAGCTTCTGAGAGAGCTAGAAATTGAAAGTGCTAGAAACTGAAGCTGGTTCTAATTACACCGATGAACACCGTATCGTTTCGACTATTGTGGTCGGGATTTGTAATCATTACCAGACCGGGTGTAACCGCAATATAGTCATTGATTTGATACCTATAGAACGCATCCACCATGAAGGAGGTGCTTCTATCCTCAAACAAACCAACATCGTTGCTGGTGACTTTAGAAGGCATACCCAACGTAATGCCGCCTAAGTTGCCTTCTTTAAATACATCGGGAAAAGCCAGCGCGACCGCCCAGGATTGAACGGTGGCATCGGCACCTTTCGTCACCCCCGACTTAGAAGTCGTGTTGGCCAGATAGTACCAGCCACTCAGGATAAATTTAGGACTGAAGGCATACTGTGCTTCTATTCCGTAGCCATGCGTCAGGGCGTTATCTGTTCCAAAGGGTTGAGTGGCATTTTTGCTGCCAAAGTACCCTCCTGCAGGTGCATTGATGTTGCCATCGTCGTAGGCGTTCAGGTAAGTGAAGGCAATGGCTGCCTGAGACGTGGGTCGAAATGTGATCTGAGCCAACGCACCGTAGGGGCCGTTGAACAATCCTTGTCCCTGACTGGGATTGTTGGCTGTGGGGGTTCCTGCCAAATAACCGCCGCCAATGTTGATTTTGTCGGTGAGGTTGTAGTTAAAGCCCGCCCCAGAAAGCCCGCTGGGAAAGTAAATGGGACTGCGCAGGGCAAATCCAGTCAGCACCGTATCGTAATCGCCGTCTAGCGGGTGCAATGTCGGGACAAATAAATCCAGAAAGCCTATGGCTTCTAAGAAAAAGGTGCCCCGCTCGCCCAACGGAAAGCGATACTCGAGCTGGTTAACTCTCAGCGAATTACCGCCGCCATCCTGAAACGCCAGATTCGCCATTCTTGTGCCAGTCGCATCGGCAAAACTCGGCGTATTGCCGGCTTGCAGTCGGATAATCAGCTTATCTTTGCCGGTGAAGCTGCTGGTCAGAATCAGACGCACCCGATCGGAGAAAGTTGTGCCATCGTCCACATCTCGCCCCGAACCATCAGCCTTTTTGTCCGCGCCAAAGGCATTTACCAAGTTGAACAAAACATACCCATTCAGTTTGGTTGTAGTCGAGAACTGATTGCTTTCTAGATTTGCAGTGCGGGCTTCCAACGCATCGACTCGCCCCCGCAGGGTTGCTAGTTCAGCGGCAAATTCTTCTTGCAGTTTTTGCAGAATTGCTAGGTCTTCTTTGTTCGCCAAGTTGGCGGGGCCAGTGGTAATGAGTTCAGTCACCCGGTCGAGACAGGCGTTTAAGCCAGCGGCGAACTCGAAGCGCGTCAGGGCGCGGTTGCCTCGATAGGTTCCATCGGGATAACCAGCGATGCAACCGTAGCGCTCGACCAGGGATTGCAATGCCTGAAAGGCCCAATCTGTCGGCTTGACATCTGAAAGCTGGGAAACCGATGTTACTTGACCTTTAAGGCTGTTTTCCAGCGCATCGTCCTGAATCTGTTGCTGGGAATCAGCCGTACCGTTACCCGCTGATGGCGCGGGTGAAGGAACCTCAGCGGTTTGGGCTTCGCTGTTTTGAGCCAGCAGCCCCTGCTGGGGGACGATCGGCGGCTCGGCAGACAGGGGGTTGTTGTCTGCTACCGAAAGGGGACGATCGCGCAATAATGACGCTTCAGGCAGCGATTCAGTCGCCCTCGCCGCCTGTGGGGAAGCAGCCGTATCGTTACCCGGTGATGGCGCGGGTGCAGAAACCTCAGCAGTTTGGGCCTCGCTGTTTTGAGGCAGCAGGCTTTGTTCTGGGACGATCGGCGACTCAGCAGACTGGGGGAGATGATCGGGGGCGATCGACTCCACGTTATCGAGCGATGGCGATTCAGGCAAAGATTCAGTAGCCCTCGCGACCTTTGGGGAAGCAGCCGTATCGTTATCTGCTGATGGCGCGGGTGCAGAAACCTCAGCAGTTTGGGCCTCGCTGTTTTGAGGCAGCAGGCTTTGTTCTGGGACAATCGGCGACTCGGCAGACTGGGGGAGGTGGTCGGGGGCGATCGACTCCACGTTATGGAGCGATGGCGATTCTGGCAGCGATTCAGTCGCCCTCGCCGCTTGAGCAAACAGCAGCAGCAATCCAAAGACAATCGAACCGCGTCCCAGGACGCTTTTGAATAACACCAACATCTTCAACTCCTCACCACTATGAAACACATTTCAACGAAATAGTCGCGCAAAGCTAACTGCGAAGGCTCGGGTTTTAGGTTCTAGGTGAGCGTTGTGAAAGACTCTGCCACCGATCGTCGGCCGTGCGATCGCCTCAAAGCCCAGCACCCGAAACCTGACACCCAATCCCGATCGAGCGGTTTAAGATGCGACAAACTCGTTCCACTTCTGAACCAAGTAGGTTTGCTCTTGCATCACTGAGTTCCAGCAAACGATATTGGCAAAGCGTTCCTGAAAGGAACCACCATCTCGCACTGCGCCCTTCGATTCAATCTTTTTCCCAAAGGGATCGATGATGTCTGCTGTCGCGGGCTTGCCTTCGTACCAGAAATCCCACTCCTCCGGCTTCATAAACTTGCGGGCGGTTTCTGGTGCGGCACTGTAATACCCCTGGCGAGCTAAAAAGGCTCCCATCCAACCATCCAACATCCAGTTGAGATACTCGTAGGCGGCATCCAGAGCAATACCCTGTAGGTTTTTAGAGAGTCCAATGCCACCGCCCCAGCCGCGATACCCTTCCTTGAGTGGGGCATAGACACAGTTAATTCCCCGTGCTTTCACAGCAGTCACCGCAGGCGACCACATCGATTGCAGCGCCACTTCCCCAGATGACATCAGGTTGACGGACTCATCAAAATTTTTCCAAAAAGCCCGGAACTGCCCATCCTTCTTGAGTTCGATCAGCTTGGCTGTGACTTGATCGAGTTCTTCTTTGGTCATGTTGCCCTTGTCGCCGAACTTCATGATGCCTGCTGCTTCTAATACCATTGCCGCATCCATAATCCCGATCGACGGAATATCCAGCAGTGCTGTTTTGCCTTTGTATTTCGGATCGAGCAGTTCCGCCCAGGATTCAATTTTCTTGCCAGTCAGGTCAGGTCGGTAGCCCAAACTATCAGCATTGTATTGAAACGGAATCAACGTTGCCCAATCCGTAGGCGTGGGTGAAAACTCTTTCGAGTCCTTACTTTTGACATACATTACTTTGAAGGGAGCTGTACCCTGGGAATTGTTCACCTTCGCACCTTCGGCAAACTTACCAGTGGTGAAATAGGAAACAATTTTGTCCCAATTTTTGATTTTCTTCACCTCAAGTGCTTGCAGATTCCCGGATGGAAACACCAATGGCAAACTGAAATATTCCCCATCAAAAATGTCGTATTGCTTGGGCTGAGTAATCGCAATTTGATTGTTTTCTTCTGTGCCGAGCGCCCGCAGTTGGATTTTGAAGCCTAAATCCTTTTCGGCTTGAGCTTTAATTTCTTTACTTTGAGCGGCTCCAGTACCAATCAACCGCAGGGTGACATCTTTAATTGAATTGGTAATTACCCCCGGTGCAGTCCCGGTCGTGGCTTCTTTCTTGGGACTACAACTTGCTGCGGCAACCATTGCTCCTGCAGCTAGTCCGGTTCTAATAACTTGACGGCGACCGATCTTTGACATAGCTATTGATCCTCACAAAACACGATAAATCTAACTAAAAAAAGTCTGCGAAGCAGCAAACAGGACTTTCCTGGACGCATGGGTCAAGAAACCGGGTTTTTCACCTAATCTGCGTTCTGCAATGCGTCTTTTCGTCCATCAAACCCGGTTTCTAAACACTCGTGCGTAAGTCCTACAGGATTATTCATCGGGTGTGAGAAGACATCTATTGAATGCGCTTCTAATAGGGCAGAAAAACGCAATCATCTTTTGACCAACTGAGGACAACTAACTGCCCTTCGCTCAGGGAATTACGGTTCCAGTCATTCGTGCGAACTTTATAGAGCAGTTCTTGTCCGGTTGCTTCCGCCATTAACGAAACTCGCGTCACATATCCGGTCATTTCTACGGCGGTGATTCGGGCGACAATCTGGTTTCCTGACAGGGTTGATGTGACTGGAACATCCGGGTTGTAAGCTTCCACATGGAGCAAGTCAGGACGAACCGAACAAGCGGCTTCTGTACCAACTGGGCTGGAGTATCCTCGGCAGTAAAGGACGCCGAAACCCTCTACTTCTAACTGCACTACATCCAACTCACCGTCACCGATCGCATTTTTCACTTTGCCGCTGAAGATATTGTTGTCGCCCATGAACTTGGCAACAAACTGAGAGCCGGGACGATCGTACAATTCGTCTGGAGTGGCAATTTGATCCAGCCGCCCGTGGGTCATCACGACCACCATGTCAGACAGGGAAAAGGCTTCTTCAACGTGGTGTGTCACCTGAATAAAGGTCAAGCCGAATTGCTTTTGAATTTTGCGGAGTTCGGTTCGCATCCGCACCCGCAGGTTTTCATCGAGTGCGCTGAGGGGTTCATCCAGCATTAGCACTTGGGGGCGGGTGACGAGCGCTCGTGCCAGGGCAATCCGCTGTTGCTGTCCGCCGCTGAGTTGGGTCGGTTTGCGATCGGCGGTGTGGGTCAGACCAATCATTTCCAGGATCTCTCCTACCCGGACACGACGTTCTGCATCCGGCACGTTCTGCATTTTCAGACCAAATTCAATGTTTTCCCAAATGGTTTTGTGAGGAAACAGGGCGTAGCTTTGGAACATCATGGAGGTGTTGCGTTTGGCTGCTGGCAAATCGTTGACGCGCTTGTCGCCGATCAGAACATCTCCGCTGCTGATGTCTTCGTGTCCGGCAATCATTCTCAGAACGGTTGTTTTACCGCAACCGCTGGGGCCGAGAAGACAGCAGTATTTGCCTGCGGGAATATCGAGGGTGATGTTTTCAACGGCTGTCACAGAACCGTACTTTTTGGTGACAGAGCGTAGAGATACCCCTGCGGCGGCTTGCGCCAAAGCTTGTTGGATATCGGTGGCAGAAGATGGGATAATTCTATTTACTCCAACGGTTTTTCTTCCGGTGTCAATTTGCATGGTTGCTCCTGCATGAAAAGAAATGGGTGTTATGAAACTTGATGAATGAGAGTGAAGAAGATATCTGAATGCTTTAACCTAGTTGGAACTGTGCCTCACGAGAGTTTACCAACTAACCTCTGCTGGTTTGTCAATAAGAGCTTGGGTGATTTCTCGTTAAGCTGAATAGTTAACTATATAGACCCAAAGAAGCTTCTAAAACGGGCATGAAAGATACAATCTGTAAACTACTGCTTTGCCAAGGGAGCTTGACCAAGTAGTCTGAAATAACTCTGGCCTGTGAGATTTGGTTTGGTGAAATGCTAGATTGCCGACGATGGTTGTATACAGTACACGACTTGAAATATCAAAAAAGTGTTTATAGATACTATTGGGCGATTTCGATCGAGAGCGTGGGGACAATGAGGGCGATCGCATCAGGCTCAATGGATTTGTATAACTGATATCAAATCCGGTGGTCTTGGAATTATGTAGTAGTGGGAACGTCCCCAAGAGCGATTTGGTTAGTTTGCTGTGGACGCTCGTACTGACATCATCTAAATATATTATTCCGATACAACCTGAAATGATATGACTTCAGAGAGTTATAAATTTTAGTAAAGAATAATCTGCGATCGCTCCTTCATTCTCAAGGCGAATAAACCTCAGATTTAGCGTTATTCTCAAGATATTGCTGATAAGCTGCCTCATCTCCTCCAAACGAGTCGATCGAAATACGAGCACTCGGAACTGGCATTTCTAGGACTAGGTTTAGGTGCGTCCTGACAATAACAGACAGCAATCAAATCGTAGTTGCTTCCTAGTGCCGCAGTTGGGTATTGTTCAACCCTGACAACTTCCCAATCTCCGACTCGGTAGTGAGTATCCCTATCGGGGAATTGCGGATCGTCGAACTATTCAATCCGGTAAAACTCGTAGGGAAGATTCCCTGGTTGAGGTAGAGGTTCTTCAAAGGAATCGTAATACTCGCAGAGAATATCAGTTGTTGCCCAAGTGTGAGCCAACATTCTATTTTACCAGCCTTCTGCTGACATCAATTGAGCCTTAAAAAGGATAAATTTCCGCGTAATTAATCTTCATCCTCGTCTTCTATATAATTGGAAAATCGAGCCATTTTAGATTTTATATTTTAGATTGAAGAATTAACCAAATTACTTTTCCTCTAATATTAAATTAGGAAATTCTAGCATCAAGTTCTATGAAACAAAAAAATATTTGCGCCGTCAATCCAGAGATTTAATCAGAGATTTTTGGCGCAAATACTTTGTCGAACTGATACTTTTGCCAGAGATTAAATACTCTGGTTCAGACATCTAAATTAGCAAATTAGATGAGTTTGACAGCCCGCAGACCAAACATCAGCACTGTCGCCAAGCCGATCGCGCCGCCAAAAATCCCAAAATAAGTTATTGCTCCGCTAAGAGTCATTGCAATTTCTCCAAAACAATCAATAAAAAGACCTATAAGAACTATAATCTAAAATCTAATATCTAAATTAGATAAATATGCAATCGATAATTAAAGTTGACTTGGGGCCACAATCTTACAATGTTTGCGTGCGATCGGGCGGTTTAGACGAACTCGGCAGTCTGATGGGGGATCTAAGTTTGGGCAAAAAAGTGCTGCTGGTGTCGAATCAGTCGATTTTTCGGCAGTACGGCGAAAGAGCAACAGCAGCCCTCGAATCAGCAGGTCTGGAAGTCGGTAGCTGCATTTTACCACCGGGAGAACAGTACAAAACTTTAAATTCGGTACAGAAGATTTACGGTGCGGCTTTGGAAAACCGTTTAGAACGTTCCTCGACAATGGTGGCTTTGGGCGGCGGGGTGGTGGGCGATATGACGGGTTTTGCTGCGGCGACTTGGCTGCGGGGAATTAATGTCGTGCAAGTTCCGACTTCGCTGCTGGCGATGGTTGATGCTTCTATTGGCGGCAAAACGGGGGTAAATCATCCTTTAGGGAAGAATTTAATCGGGGCTTTTCACCAGCCGCGTTTGGTGTTAATTGACCCGGATGTACTCAAAACTCTGCCGGCGAGAGAGTTTCGTTCGGCGATGGCGGAAGTCATCAAGTACGGGGTGATTTGGGATGCCGAACTTTTCGGGAAGTTGGAGAAGTGCAAGCGTTTGGATCAAATGCGCTATGTGAAGGCGGATTTGTTGGCAGAAATTTTGAGTAGGTCTTGCCAAGCTAAGGCTGAGGTGGTCAGCAAAGACGAGAAGGAATCGGGTTTGCGGGCGATTTTGAATTACGGGCACACCATCGGTCATGCTGTGGAAAGTTTGACTAATTACAAGGTGATCAATCACGGGGAAGGAGTGGCAATCGGCATGGCTGCCTCAAGTCGATTGGCTGTGGAGTTGGGAATGTGGGATGCTGAGTGCGATCGCCGCCAGTCTGCTTTGATTGAAAAAGCGGGTTTACCTGCCAAATTGCCCGCTGGTTTAGATGTTGAGGAAATTTTGCATACTTTGCAACTGGATAAGAAGGTGCAGGATGGCAAGGTGCGGTTTGTGCTGCCGGTGCGCTTGGGTGAGGCTGCTGTGAGCGATCGGGTGGATGGGGATTTGATTATACAAGTTTTGAAGGAAATGCTTTAAATTCTCGTTTTTGGGGGTGTTTAACCGCCGTTGAAAGCTGATTAACGCCGATCGCCTATGGTGTTTTTTGTTTCAATGTCCGATCGGCGGTTGAGTTTAGGAGCCGCTCGACGCCGAATTCATTTCCTCCAAAATTTTATCTACTCTGTTAGCAGCTTGAGTTCTACCTTGCTTGATAAATAACTCCTTAGCTTTTTTGAGGCTGGCTACTGCCTCCGCTTGGTTTTCCTTGTCTCCTTGCTGGTACAAACCGACTCCTAAATTGTTTAAAGCATCGGGATATTGATCGTTAATTTTAACTGCTTGTCTCCACTGAACAATTGCCTCGGGCAACTGCCCCTGACTTGCCATCGCCACGCCTAAATCGTTGTGAGCTTTGGCGTGTTCCGGGTTGACTTCAATTGCTTTTTGGAATAGAACGATCGCATCGCTCATTTTACCTTGCCCCGACAGCATACTTCCCAACTTGTAATAAGCATCCGCTTGTTTGGGATAGCGAGCGATTAGTTGCCGGTACAAAGCTTCGGCATTGACCACATTTCCTTGACCGTAAAGGTCGTTGGCAGTTCTCAAACCCACTGTGTAGCCTTTACCTACAACTTCGCACTTTTTGTCGGAGTTGCCTTGCTGCTTGCAAATCCTGAGTTCGTCTCCCTTCATCTCGTAGGATAGAACTTCCCGAACAGCAGGGCCTCGGCGCGGTGGCTGCAAGTTCTGCGACTGCAAGTTTTGCGAGATTTGCAGGGCGATTGTCTCAGCTTGTGCCGGTTGGGCCGCTGCGGCATTGCAGATTCCTGCACCAACCAAAATGCTTGGGGCAATCCACCTCAAAGGTTTGAACAAGCGAAACTCTCGATCGTTTTTCATTTTTGTGGAAATGTGTTGTTGATATCCTGCCGTCAAATCGGGCACATTAAGTCCGAGTCAAGACTCCAACGCAAGAGTCCGAGGGAATACGAGTAACTGTTAGGACTTATTAACAGTCGTGATATCTTAGCACTGTGAGGCAGATTTTGAGTTAAATTAGAGTAGAATTTCGATCGATTCTCAATCAACCTTAGCAGGAAAGTAGAAATGGGGCAGTCTATTCTTACCATGCTCTTTGCGCTCATCGTCGGCTACGCTGTTAACTCCAGCGTCAAAATAGTCAGCGGTGGCGACGAAGCTTTAGTGGAACGTTTGGGTCAATACAAGCGCACCCTCAAGCCAGGATTCCACTTTATCAGTCCCCTGGTCGAAAAAGTCGTCTGCGTGGACACAAGCCGTGAAAGAGTTTTAGACATTAAACCTCAGTCAGCAATCACGGGAGATAATGTGGCTCTAGAAGTCGATGCCGTTGTGTATTGGCGGGTTGTGAATTTACAGAAAGCTTATTATGGAATCGATCAAATTGAAAATGCGATCGCCAACTTAGTTTTAACGACGTTTCGCGCTGAAATTGGTCGATTGCCAATGCAAGACATCTTGGGTTCCCGAGATGACATGAATAAAAAGTTACTCAAGAAGTTGGACGAAGCTACCGAAACTTGGGGTGTCAAAGTAATTCGGGTGGAAATTCAAAGCATTACACCTCCGAAAAGGGTGCAAGAAGCTATGGAATTGGAGCGCGCTACTAAGAGCGAGTGGCAAGCAATGGTCAATAAGGCGATCGGCACTAAGGAGTACATGAGGCTCTTAGTTGAAGCTTTAGATTCCCATCCGAATAGTAAGCAAGTTTTGAATTACTTAGTAACCGAAAAATACTTAGACGCTCAACAAAAATTGGGTGAAAGCGACAATGCCAAAATTCTGTTTATGGACCCGAGAAATATGTCAGAGGCCCTCAACAATTTGATGGAGTCTATCCCTGATGTCCCTCCGGGAGATGGCGGCGGGGAAATGAAAGTTATCGATACTCAAACTACTCAAGACTGATATCGGAAGATGGCGTCGGCTACCTGAGAGACATCGCGCATTTCTCTGACATCGTGAACGCGCAATATATCTGCTGAATTTGCGATCGCACCTGTACAAGCCGCCGCTGTCCCCCAAATTCTTTGTTTCGCTTCTGGCTGATTCAAAATGTGACCGATGAAGCTTTTGCGCGATACTCCGACTAAAATTGGACAGTTTAAAACACGGAATTGTCGCAACTCCCGCAGAATTGCCAAGTTTTGACTGTAATTCTTAGCAAAGCCAATACCGGGGTCGATAATTATTTGAGATTTGTCAATCCCCGCAGCAACTGCCGCCGCAATTCTACTCTCTAAAAAATCCCTAATTTCCCCAATTAAATCGCTATAATCAGTAAGTTTTTGCATCGTCTGGGGAGTTCCCCGAATGTGCATCAAAATTATTGGAACTTTTAACTTAGCAACTGTTGACAGCATTTCCGAGTCAAAAGTTGCTCCTGAAATATCGTTAATTATATCCGCTCCAGCCTCAACCGCAGCTTTCGCAACCCGCGCTCTGGTAGTATCGACAGAAATAGGAACTGAGCCAAAAATATAGGTTTTTTGCCGCAGTATTTCTACGAGAGGTATAACGCGATCGATCTCCTCTGCTAAAGATATTTCCGCTGCACCGGGTCGAGTAGATTGACCGCCAATATCAATAATATCTACCCCCGATTTTACCATATTTTCCGCTTGCAATAAAGCAGATTCTATAGTATTGAAATCTCCGCCGTCGCTAAAACTGTCAGGGGTAACATTCAAAACGCCCATTAAATAAGTGCGTTTTCCCCACTCGAAAGCTTTATTTCTAATGGTTAATTTGCGATCGGTCATGAGTTATTCTAAATCGCTCTACTTGAAAATATAACAGATAACTTTTAAGGGCTGGTTTAGCAAAAAGTCTCTGCCTCTCCCTGAATAATTTTTGTACAAAACCCGCCCTTCCCAGGGGTTTCAGAGGCGAAGATTTCGTACAAAGTCGATCGCCCAACTATCCCAGTCAGGGCGGGTAAGAACACAAATTTAAGCAACTGCGGACAAATTTTTGGCGTTATCACCAGCCCCTACTTCAATTTTCACAACTTGTAATTGACAATTCGAGCAAAACTGGCAGCTTCCAAACTCGCACCGCCTACCAGAACCCCGTCAATCTCAGGCATGACCATAACTTCATCAATATTCTCCGGTTTAACAGAGCCACCGTACTGAATTGGCACGCCAGGATTAGTCAATTTACTGCGAATCAAACCAATAACTCGGTTAGCTTCCTTAGTTTCGCAAGTATCGCCAGTGCCGATCGCCCAAATAGGCTCGTAAGCAATTACCAATTTCTGCTGGTCAACACCAACCAAATCTTTTTCCAACTGAGAAAAAATGTGAGATTCAGTTTCCCCTGCATCTCGCTGCTGCTTGGTTTCCCCAACGCACAGAATCGGAATTAAATCGTATTTCTGAGCAGCTTTCAGCCGCAAATTCACCGTTTCGTCAGTTTCCCCAAAATATTGGCGCCGCTCGCTGTGCCCTACGATGACATAGCGCACACCAAGTTCACTAAGCATTGGCCCGGAAATTTCCCCAGTAAAAGCTCCCGACTCTTGCCAGTGAACGTTCTGAGCACCGAGTCTGATCCGGCTGCCGTGCAAATTTTTCGAGAGGACAGCCAAGGAAGTGAAGGGAACGCAAAGCACGACTTCCCGTTCCTCTGGGGTTTCCGTCAGGCAGGACATGAATCCTTGAAGAAACTCTAGGGATTCTGCCCTAGTTTTGTACATTTTCCAGTTGCCAGCTATAACTATGTTGCGCACTATTTCTTTAAGTCCTTGTCCTTACAACGCAATTAATAGTCTAAAGCTTTAGCGTACCTTTCGATCCCTTATTGCCCAAACTCGATGCGAGCTTGCTCCACTAAGTCAACGGTGACAACTTCGGTTTCGGCTTCGCGGGCCAAGTTCTCGATGCGGATGCGAGCTTGTCCCCGGACAAAATAGGGAATATTTTTCAGCTTCGCCTTGGCTTCTGGCGTCCATTTGAGAGCGTCGGAAAATTCGGAATCGGGCATGGCGTATTGAGCGATCGACTACAAGCCTTTATTGATCTGGCTTTGATGGAAAGCCTGGATGTATTAAATTTACCACGAGTTGCGATCGGGCCACACCTTCTCACTCCGCCTTAAATTTGTTGCCTAAAATAGCCGACGCTTCTTGTAAAAGCTGATTCTGCTCTTGTCGAATTGCCTCCAACCTTGTCAAAATATTAGCAATTCGTTCCTGAGACTCAAAACTGTTTGATTCAACTCCCCTCAATTGTAAAGCTGAATTATTTTTGTCTTCGGGATTCTTTGAAACCAATGAGTTTACATCCACTCCACCGACATTACTTACAGCTTTAGGGCCGACACTCAAAACCCCTTGCATAAATTTTCCAGGGCTTTGCAGAATAAATAACCATCCTTGTGCAAACAAGCTACCTAAAGCCTGTAATAAACCTAAGATACTCAATATAAATAGCAGCAAAATTGCTAAAGATATCAGCGGGTGACTCACCAACCAGAAGACGAGAGGGTGAGAATCAATCCAATCTTTAACAGTACCATTGATAGCACTTTGAATGGCATTTGAAGCGACATCGCTCATACTTCCAGCATTGTTAATGCTATCTTCTAATGAAGCCTTAGCCTTTTCTGTAGCTTGATTTACGCTCTCTACAGCTTGGCTAGTGCTTTGATTCAGAGTATTGACCGCAGAGTTAGTAGTTTGATTAATAGTTTCTTTGGCAGTTGTCGCCGAGTGAGAAACAGCATCAACAGCTTTGTTGGTAGTTTCACTAACGCGACTAACCGCTTGATTTGCGAATTCCGATATAGAAATCATGGCTTTTTCTGTTTTCTCCGCTACAGTACCTAAAGCATTGTTTGTAGCTTGATTAACAACATTAACGGCAGAATTCGTAGTTTGAGTGAGAGCTTCTTTTGCCTTGCCCGCAGATTCGGAGAGAGAAGATTTAGCTTCTGCTGTTGTTTCTGAAACAGAATTAACGGCTTTTCCGACTTGTTCCGTCCAAAATCCTTTCGTTTTTAGAAAGCTTTGAGAAACATTAGGCAGTGCTACTTCCATAGTAAGTTACCTTCATCAACTTAATTTACTGTTTCCAAGTGATTATAGTATAGCTGGTATTTTTAATAGTTATAATCTGAGCTAATCAGCAGTAAAAAAGCTCCTGCCGTTAAGCAGGAGCCTTTTGCGATTAGACAATCAAATCAGAAATAAATTCGATAGATTAGTCTAAGTCTGGCATAGAAAGTACCGCTTCATTTTCGCGATCGATACCTCTTTCAAAGCCAGCGACAGCCGCGCGAGCGCGACCAGCGTGCCACAAGTGGCCGACCAAGAAGAAGAAACCCATCACAAAGTGGAAACAGGCCAGCCAAGAACGAGGTGACGTAAAGTTAAACGCGTTAACTTCAGTTGCCAAGCCGCCCACAGAGTTCAGAGAACCCAAAGGAGCGTGAGTCATGTACTCAGCAGCGCGGCGAGCTTGCCAAGGCTGAATGTCGTTCTTGATTTTGTTCAAGTCCAAACCGTTAGTACCGCGCAAGGGTTCCAACCAAGGGCCTTGGAAATCCCAGAAACGCATCGTTTCACCGCCGAAAATGATTTCGCCAGTAGGAGAGCGCATCAGGTATTTACCCAGACCGGTGGGGCCTTGTGCAGAACCGACGTTAGCACCCAAGCGTTGGTCGCGGATCAGGAAGGTCAAAGCTTGCGCTTGAGAAGCTTCCGGGCCCGTCGGGCCGTAGAATTCGCTAGGGTAAGCAGTGTTGTTGAACCAGACAAAGCAGCAAGCGATGAATCCCATCAGGGACAAAGCGCCCAAGCTGTAAGACAGGTAAGCTTCGCCAGACCAGATTAAGGCGCGGCGAGCCCAGCCGAAAGGCTTGGTCAAAATGTGCCAAACACCACCAGCGATACAAATCAGGCCAAGCCAGATGTGACCGCCGATGATATCTTCCATGTTGTTGACGCTGACAATCCAGCCTTCGCCACCAAAAGGAGAGCGAACCAAGTAGCCAAAAATCACAGCCGGGTTCAGAGTGGGGTTCGTGATAATACGCACGTCGCCGCCGCCCGGAGCCCAAGTGTCATAGACACCGCCGAAGAACATGGCCTTAGCTACTAGCAGCAGAGCGCCGCATCCCAACAGAATCAGGTGGTAGCCGATGATATTGGTCATCTGGTTCTTATCTTTCCAGTCGTAGCCGAAGAACGAAGAGTATTCTTCGAGAACTTCCGGGCCGCGAACGGCGTGATAAATACCGCCCAAACCGAGAACAGCAGATGAAATCAAGTGAAGAACGCCGACTACGAAAAACGGGAAGATATCCGTAACTTCACCGCCGGGGCCGACGCCCCAACCCAAAGTAGCGATGTGGGGCATCAAAATTAAGCCCTGTTCGTACATGGGCTTTTCTGGGATAAAGTGAGCGACTTCAAACAAAGTCATTGCACCGGCCCAGAAAACGATCAAACCAGAGTGAGCGACGTGGGCGCCCAGCAGTTTGCCAGATAGATTGATTAAACGAGCGTTGCCAGACCACCAAGCGAACCCGGAGGATTCTTGGTCGCGACCGCTTGCGTAGGAATTAGAGAGCGTTACCACCCGGTAGAACCTCCAACGATTTTAGATTTTGGATTTTGGGTTTTTTTGTTCCCTAGTAGGTCACGGTATCACCGCGCCTGCCCCGGGGAATAGGGATTTGGATTTCAATTTCAGTTTAAAAAAATTAAATTAATCTGAAATCCAAATCCAGATTTTTTTAAAGTGCGTTACCGCGAGGCAGAACTTCTTCAGGGAAGATGAAGTTTTCGTGGGGTTGGTCGGTAGGAGCCATCCAAGCACGAATGCCTTCGTTAAGCAGAATGTTCTTAGTGTAGAACGTTTCAAACTCAGGATCTTCAGCAGCGCGCAATTCTTGGGATACGAAGTCATAAGCGCGCAGGTTTAATGCTAAACCGACGATGCCAATGGAGCTCATCCACAAGCCTGTGACAGGTACGAACAGCATGAAGAAGTGCAACCAGCGCTTGTTGGAGAAGGCAATTCCGAAGATTTGCGACCAAAAACGGTTGGCTGTCACCATCGAGTAGGTTTCTTCTGACTGAGTTGGGTTGAAGGCGCGGAAGGTGTTTGAGCCTTCGCCGTCTTCAAACAAGGTGTTTTCTACGGTGGCACCGTGGATGGCGCACAGCAGCGCGCCGCCCAAGATGCCTGCAACGCCCATCATGTGGAAGGGGTTGAGCGTCCAGTTGTGGAAGCCTTGCAGGAATAGCAGGAAGCGGAAAATTGCTGCGACGCCGAAACTGGGGGCGAAGAACCAGCCTGATTGACCCAAGGGGTAAAGCAGGAACACGGAAACAAACACGGCTATCGGACCGGTGAATGCTAGGGCGTTGTAGGGACGGATGCCTACCAAACGGGAGATTTCGATCTGACGCAGGCAAAAGCCTATCAGTGCGAAAGCGCCGTGGAGGGCAATGAAGGTCCACAGCCCGCCGAGTTGGAACCAGCGGGTGAAGTCCCACTGTGCTTCCGGGCCCCACAGGAACAGCAGCGAGTGTCCGAGGCTGTTGGCTGGGGTGGAAACTGCTACGGTGAGGAAGTTGGCTCCTTCGAGGTAGGAGCTTGCCAAACCGTGCGTGTACCAGGAGGTAACGAAGGTGGTGCCTGTTAACCAGCCACCGATGGCTAGGTAGGCGCAGGGGAATAGCAGGATGCCAGACCAGCCTACGAAGACGAAGCGATCGCGTTTGAGCCAGTCGTCGAGTACATCAAAGATGCCTCTTTCGGTCTGGGCGCGTCCGACTGCGATTGTCATTGCGGTAAAATCCTTTTGCTTGTTAAAAGACTAAGGTTTCTAATTAAAGTTAACATAACTATATATTAGAAGTTCATAATCTTTCAACATAATTAGCAGAAGTTGATACACAATGCCATCGCTCGGTCGCGATCTCGTCAGTGAAACGTGACTGAGGTGGGCTAATTGAATTAAAATTTGGCTTTAAGGCTGTTTAGTTTTATGACTGCAAAAACAACGACCTCGATCGATTCGATCCTGCGCTACCAAGTTGTGGGTTCCCGCCGCTTCAGCAATTACTGGTGGGGGACGATTGTCACCATTGGAGGGACTGGTTTCCTGCTGTCGGGCCTTTCCAGCTACTGGCACGTGAACCTGCTGCCTTTTGCTAACCCGACTCAGCTTGTTTTCATCCCCCAAGGCATCGCGATGGGTTTCTACGGTGTCTGCGGCGTGCTGTTGGCGCTTTACCTGTGGCTGACTGTTCTCTGGGATGTCGGCGGCGGTTACAACGAGTTCGATCGAAAAACTGGTAACATTCGGATTTTTCGCTGGGGATTTCCCGGCAAAAACCGCAAACTTGATTTTACTTGCAAGACATCGGACGTGCAATCTGTGCGGGTTGACATTAAAGAAGGTCTCAGTCCCCGCCGCAGTATTTATCTTAAGCTCAAAGACCGCCGTCAGTTTCCCCTGACTAGAGTCGGACAGCCGATTGCTTTGTCTGAAGTGGAAAATCAAGCTGCCGAATTGGCTCGATTTTTGCAAGTTCCCCTAGAAGGACTTTAGGGATTTTTCATTTTCGATTGGTAATGTCTCGTAGGGTGCGCATTGCGCACCAAATCGATAAATATTGGGTGAGCACGAAGCGGTGCAAATTATCCCTGGTAAATCGAGAAATCTAGGGTGCGCAATGCGCACCTTACATCATTGAGTGAAAGTGAAAGTCAAAGTGAAAGTGAAAATACAAATGCAAATGCAAATCAAAATTCAGCGGTGGTTGTTCTCACTTTTAATAATTGGTGCGTTGTTTGTTGGGGGATGCGGTAATTCCCCGGCTGTGAACTCAACTCCGACAGGGACTCCTGCGGGTGAAAGCATTTCTTTGTCTCCGTCTCCGTCTCCTGCTGTGGTAGCGGCGAGCTCGCAATTTAGCAATTTGCCGCGATTGGAAGGAACAGCAACAGTGGTAATGACGGTTAAAGGTGCTCCAATTACGATCGAACTCGACGGCAAAAATGCTCCAATTACTGCGGGCAATTTTGTCGATTTGGTTCAGAAGGGAGTCTACGACGGGCTGGTATTTCACCGAGTCGTGCGGGAACCTCAGCCTTTTGTAGTTCAGGGCGGCGACCCCCAGGGTAAAGACCCTAAATTCCCTGCGGCGCGGCTGGGAACTGGCGGTTTTATTGACCCGAAAACTTCTGCAGAACGCAGGATTCCTCTGGAAATTAAAGCTAAAGGTGCTGCAAATCCGACTTACAGCGCGACGCTACAAGAAGCTGGGGTTAAGGAGAAACCGGTGTTGGTGCACAGTCGCGGGGCTGTGGCTATGGCTCGATCGCAGAGTCCTGATTCGGCTTCTTCTCAGTTTTACTTTACTTTGACCGATGTGCCGTTTTTGGACGGGAGTTATGCGGTTTTTGGGTACGTGAAGCAAGGGATGGATGTTGTTGATAAGATTGAAGCGGGCGATCGCATTGAGAAGGCTACTGTTACTCAGGGCTTGGAAAATTTTAAGGCTGTTAGCTGAAATTAGTCATTAGTCATTAGTCAGCAGTCATTAGTGAATGGATGTTGTTGTTACTGGAATTGGTCTTGTTTCGGGTTTAGGGACTCTGGAAACGGGCTGGAAAAGACTGCTGTCTGGAGAATCTGGAATCGCTCGGCATCAACCTTTTTTAGAACTTGAACGGCGACCTTTGGCTTTAATGGGCAAAAAACCTGCCGATTTAATAACTTTAATTCGGCAGGTTTTAGCAGATGCTTTGCAAGATGCTAATTTAACTTTGCCTTTGCCTGATTGCGGGATTGCGATCGGTTCTAGCCGAGGTTTCCAGGCGAATTTGGAACTGTTGGCGAGGGAAGGAAGAGGGAAGAAGGAAGAAGGAAGAAGGAAGAAGGAAGAGGGAAGGGAATTACCGATTACCGATTACCAATTACCGATTACCGATTCTCAATTCGTGAATTTTTTGCCTCACATGGGGGCGATCGCGGCGGCGAGGGCAATAGGCTCGACGGGGCCGGTACTGGCGCCGATGGCTGCTTGTGCGACGGGTATTTGGTCGATCGCCCGCGCTGTTGATTTAATCCGCACTGGTGAGTGTCAGCGGGCGATCGCAGGTGCTGTGGAAGCGCCAATTACACCGCTGACTGTGGCTGGATTTAGCCGGATGGGTGCTTTGGCAAACGCTGGGTGCTATCCCTTTGATGAAAATCGGGAAGGGTTTGTGCTCGGTGAAGGCGGGGCTTTATTTGTATTAGAATCGGCCGAGTTGGCAAGCCGTCGTGGCGCTAAAATCTACGGTCGAATTTCCGGTTTTGGCTTGACAAATGATGCTTGCAATGCTACCGCGCCGGCTCTGGGTGGGAAAAGTGCGATCGCGGCGGTAAATCAATGTTTGAAACATAGCAATTTAGCGGCGGTTGATATAGATTTTATTCATGCTCACGGTACTGCAACTGAGTTAAATGACCGACACGAAGCGCTGTTAATTGAGAAGTTGTTTCACCGAGGAGTTGCTGTTAGTTCGACTAAGGGGGCTACGGGTCATACTTTGGGAGCTTCGGGAGCTTTGGGCGTAGCTTTTTGTTTGATGAGTATTAAATATCAGATGTTGCCGCCTTGCGTTGGAATGAAAAAACCGGGGTTTGAATTAGATTTTGTTCGCTGTGCGCGATCGGCTATTGTCAGAAATGCGGTTTGTTTGAGTTTTGGCTTTGGCGGGCAGAATGCTGCGATCGTTTTATCTCGCGAGTGTTAATTTTTGCAAACTCGGTCGATCGGCATTTAAATTACACGATCTCTCTACAGTTAAAATCTTCTGAGGCTGTCCGGAGAACCCGCCCGCACATCCAATTTAAATCTGAAAAATTGTACAATATTTATGTATTTTAGTCAATAAACTGATAATTTTGGTGAGATTGCTGGTGCTGCTATGCTAGTCTGGCTCTGCATCCCGACCCAGATCCTTGCGTCCAAGCCTGGGATGTCAGAAAATAGAGGCAGATTAAAGCAGCATTGTATTTTATTAACGCACCGATCCCGATCTGCGAAAATAGAAGAAAGAAACTGTTTAAATTAAGCCTTAGGTATTTTCACATGGATCTGGCATCTCATCGATTTATGTCTTATTTTGAACCAGAGGAAGCTGCTCACCTTTGCCAAATAGCTGTTGTGGAGAGTTTTGCTGAGGAAACACTGGTTTTTGAAGAAGGAGAAACAGCAGATTTTTTATATCTAGTTTTAGAAGGTGAAGTCGAGTTTAGCAAGCGGATTGAAAACAAAAAATATCAAACTGTTGCTATCGCTAAGCCCGACGATTATTTTGGCGAACTCGGAGTTTTAGACGGTGAGCCTCGCAGTGCTAGAGCTGTGGCAGTTAGCGGATCGACTTTGGCAAAAATAGGTCGGGAAGAACTGATAGCAACTCTCCAGTTTGCTAAAGGCAGTGCGGTACTGAAAATGTTTAGTTTCATTACAAAAAATTTGCGTGATACCACGGATCAATATGTTAGCCAGTTCGTACACCGACAAAAAATGGTATTGGTAGGAGAAATGGTGAGCACTATTATTCACGATTTCAAAAATCCTTTTACGGGAATTAAACTTTCCAGCGAAATGCTCAAAGAAATGCACCCGGATGAGGAAACTCAGGAGTGGTGCGAACTTATTCAATTGCAGGTTCAGCGAATGTTGGGAATGGCTGAAGAAGTATTAGAATTTTCGCGCGGCAATGCTGTATTACATAAAAAACCAGTTAATCTAATCCAGACGTTGCAGCAGTTTGAAAGGTTGAACAGAGTTTATTTTGAAGCGGCAAAAGTAGATTTGGTCTTACGGGTGACAGAAGTGATAGTGGAAGCAGACGAAAATAAAATTTTGCGTGTTTTGCAAAATTTAGTTGGGAATGCTGCTGAAGCTTTTGGGGGGCGCGGGGGGCGAGTAGAGATTATTGTGACACAAAGTGAGGAGTGGGCAGAAATTAGCATTTACGATAACGGGCCGGGCATTCCGGAGGCAATTAAGGAAAATTTATTTGAACCTTTTGTGACTTATGGCAAGCGGACGGGTACTGGGTTGGGAACGGCGATTGTTAAGTCAATCGTTGATGCTCACAAAGGGGAAATTACTTATGAGTCTGGGGAGGAAAAAGGAACAACTTTTTACATCCGCTTGCCGAAAATCATGGCTTTAGCAGATCGAGTTTAAGTAGGTAGGCAAATATATACTTAGGACATTCTCACTCAGCCTCAGAGACTTGGTTGATGAGTAGATATCTTGCGATAGAACAATATTTTTCTAAGAAACCAGCTTTGAGAGCGTAAGTCCTAATACTGTGTAGCGATTTGCAGAATCAAGTAGAATGGAATTAACGAAATGCTAAAAATCTGATGCCAGTTACTATTCAAACCTTACCCACAGAAGTTATCGATTTAATTGCCGCAGGCGAAGTGATTGATTCGATCGCCGCAGCGGTACGAGAATTAGTTGAAAATTCTCTGGATGCTGGCGCAACTCGCATCGTTGTTTCTGTCTGGCCGGAACAGTGGCGGGTGCAAGTTGCAGATAATGGTACGGGAATGGATTTGGAAAATTTACAGCAGGCTGCTTCGCCTCACAGTACGAGCAAAATTACCACTGAAGCAGACCTTTACAAAATTGCTACTTTGGGATTTCGCGGGGAAGCTTTGCACAGTTTGGCTCAGTTGGGCTGTTTGGAGGTTTTGAGCCGATCGAATGATTTGGGATTGGGGGATTTTTCGGAAAATCGAGAGTCGGCACAAACCCCCGCCAAATCATCCTTTAACAAGGGGGGAATTGAAAATGCTCGATCGGGCTGGCGGGTAGTTTACAACAACGCGGGCGTTGCTGTGGAGGTGGCAACAGCGGCGATCGCTCCGGGTACGGTGGTGACTGTTGATAATTTGTTTGGCAATTGGCCTGTGCGCCGCAGTTTTTTGTCGCCTACACAGCAAATGCGATCGATCCAATCAATCATTCAGCAAATTGCTATTTGTCACCCGCAGGTTAATTGGCAGTTGCGTCAAGGAAATATCCCTTGTTTGCACGTAACTCCTGGTAGCACAGCGGAACAACTTTTACCTCAATTCGTGCGCGGTGTGCGAGCGAGCGATTTGCAGTATTTAAAGTTAGATTTGCCTGCCAGTCCTGCAAATAATAAAGCAGCAAATTTATTGGTAGAAACTCAACTTGTTGCAGCTACAGTTAAGCCCAATTACCAATTACCCGTTGCCAGTTCCCAATTCCCAATGCCCAATTCCCAGCGTTTGGAGTTAGTAATTGGTTTGCCCGATCGCTGTCACCGCAGGCGACCGGATTGGGTAAAAGTTGGGGTAAATCGGCGAGTGGTGCGATCGCCCGAATTAGAGCAAACTATTCTCAGCGCCTTTGCCCGCACTTGTCCGCGCGATCGCTATCCAGTCTGTTTTGTTCACCTGCAAATCTCCCCCTCGGAAATCGACTGGAACCGCCATCCGGCTAAGGTGGAAATTTATCTGCACGATCCGAGTTTTTGGCAAGAACAAATTAGCGAGGCAATTGCTCGCGCTTTGCACCTGAATGATGAGGTTTTGCCTGCTGCCCCAATTCCCGAACGAGTGGGAAAATTGCTGAAGGCATCGGAACAAAAAAGTGCTTACAGTGTCGGGATTTCGGCTAAGCAGAATGATGACGGCGGCGCAGAGGAAAAAGCTAATAAAATAGGATTGATGGAGTTGAGGGCGATCGCTCAAATTCACAATACTTACATTGTTGCGGAACATTCCAGCGGAATGTGGTTGATAGAACAGCACATCGCTCACGAGCGCGTTTTGTACGAGCAATTGTGCGCGGCTTGGCAGCTAAAATGTCTAGAAAAACCAGTGATTCTCAGTCAGTTATCGGCGCTGCAAATTGAGAATTTATCCCGCTTGGGTTTGGAAGTAGAAACTTTTGGCGAACAGCTATGGGCCGCCCGCGAAGTTCCTGAATTGTTAGCCGAGCGAGATGACTGTGCGGATGCGCTTTTTGAACTCAGTAAAGTAGCAGATTTGCAAGCGGCTCAAGTTGCGACTGCTTGCCGCAGTGCTATGAAAAACGGTACTCCTTTAAATCTTTTGCAAATGCAGAATTTGTTGGATGAATGGCAGCAAACTCGCAATCCGCGCACTTGTCCTCACGGCCGCCCTATCTATTTTGCTTTGGAAGAATCGACTTTGGCTCGGATTTTTCGCCGCAGTTGGGTGATTGGCAAAAGTCACGGGATTTAAAAGTTATTTTGACATCGGATGGCGTTCTCTTCAGTCTGGCTCGATTGAAAAAAATCGTGAAGCTTTATTAAAAATAGTGGCTGATTTAGATACAAAAACTTAGAATATATTAAAATTTAAATAATTTACTGTTTTTAATATCTTTTGGGCAACAGGCTTTCTGGCCTGTTCCACAAGAAGAAATTCCTGTATTACCATAAAAAATTTAATCATACTACAAAAAGCTGCAACAGGCAAGATGCCTGTTCCACAAGAACAAGTACCTGTTTTACCATACAAAAGGTTAATTATTATACTACAAAAAATGCCGTTTACCCGAATAATCTTTGTTGTGGAACAGGCATCTTGCCTGTTCATGATATTAGTCCCAAAAGTAAATTAAAAATAAATCAATAATAAATATGGATTTTCCGATCGCCCGACAACTATTTTATCGAGAAATAAATCAGCCTGATGGCTCGATTGACCTGGCGAAAGCTGCCCTTTACATAGCTTTGGAAGAATACCCCAATTTGGAACCCGAAGAGTATCTAAACGCTCTCGACACGATCGCAGATGAAGTTCGCGATCGCCTGCCGGCACAGAATTATCCGCTGCGGATAATTCAAACTATTAACGCCTATTTATACGGGGAGTTGCAGTTTGCGGGCAATGATGCTGATTATTACGACCCCCGCAATAGCTTTTTGAATGAAGTGATCGATCGGCGTACTGGCATTCCGATCTCTTTATCTTTGGTTTATTTGGAAGTTGCTAAACGCATTGATTTTCCGATGGTCGGAATTGGGATGCCGGGACATTTTTTAATTAGACCGGATTTTGAAGATGCTGGTATTTTTGTTGATGCGTTTAACGGCGGGGAAATATTATTTCCTGAAGATTGTCAAGCCAGACTTTCTCAAATTTACGGTCAACCGATGGAGTTGCAGCCGGCTTTTCTAGCCCCGATCGGTCGCCGGCATTTGTTGGGGCGAATGCTGGGAAATTTGAAGGCGATTTACTTGCAGCAGCGAGATGCTGTGAGGGTACTCTTGGCGATCGAACGGATTTTGCTGCTGTTTCCCGATGCGGCGGGGGAACGGCGCGATCGCGGAATTCTGTACTATCAAGTTGGCCGCTTGGCTGAGGCGCGCCACGATTTGCAACTCTACCTGAGAAATGCTCCGAATGCTGAGGATGCTGCTAGAATTCGCCAATTGCTCGATCGGCTCGACCGGGATATGTTAACTTAAATTCGCTATATGTCGCACACTATAAGATGTGAAAGCGACACTCAATAAACTGCTGCTCGACGGCAAAATGTCGCTTTTATAAGTTTTGCAAAGCTAGATAAAATTATCGCCAGTATGCCTCTAACATATAAGCGATCGATTGACACCTATCTTTTGATAGGTTAAATTTGCTTGACATGACTGTAAAATCATAGGTCATTTACGGAGTTCCCGAGTCCACTTTCCCGACTGATACCCGCACAGACGATCGATCGAAAAAGTATTTTGACGTAAAGAGGCACAAACCCATGAACTTTCAGTTTCAACAAGGTTATCTCAACGGAATGCAAGCGCTGTCAGCCCATTTAACCAAAAGAATGTCAAAGTCTTTATCATTAGGTTTGGCGCTTTTGCTGGGAACAAGTGCAGTATTCCTGAGCAGCGACAAAGCCTTTGCATTAGACAATGTTACCGTAAAATACGGTGCTGTTGACGTAACATTACCGATAAGCGACTTGCAAAGCTTGGCACAAACTGGGAAAGCATCATCTCAACTGCAAAGCGTTCTGAGTCTTGCGAAACAAACTCCAGAGTCGATGCGCGAAATATTAACGCGAGAAGTGCCTTTAGATTCCCAATTAGTAGCGCGGCTGGCAAATACTTATTTTGGAGACATTGTTTTTAAACAATTGGGCGAGGTTGCTTATACGCCTGCCACTCGTCTTCAAAGCGCGCCGGCACTGCGCGATGCTTTAGTCGCAGCTTCCAAAGATGGCAAAATATCGCTGCTGGAAGTGATGCAAAGTTACAGCCCTGCGGCCTTAGAAGTTGACGGCAATCAAGCTATGGCTATCTACGAGCGAGTGATTAAAGACGTGCAAGATTTGCAAGCTTTGTATCAGAATTCCCCGGCTTTGCAAAATACCGCCGGCCAAGCGGTGAATTCCGCCAGACAAATGATTTGTCAGCCCAGTCCCTCGGGAAGTACAAAGTAAATAACTGAAGTTGCAGGTAATTGGTAATTGGGAACTGCTGCTTTTTTTCCCTATTAGCTCTCGTTTTCAGCTATTACCAATTACCAATTCCCAATTCCCAATTACCAATTACCCATTTTTTGAGATAATTGCTCAGCTACCCGTTTGAGTCGGCGGAGTTGGTCTTTCATATCTTTCTGCGTCCAAGGGGCTGCAAAGCGATTGAAACCAAATCTAATTAAAGGATTGGGAATTTGAAATTCAAAGCGGTTAATCAACAGAGTTCCTTGGATTTGGGGTTGGCATTCCCAGCGATCGCATCCTTTGAAAAATCCGTCAAACCCCCACACAATTAAACCGGGTTGTCGCTCCAACACCACACTCTCTAAAGTGGGTTGCAAAACGGGAATTTTTATGGTAAATAAGCTGCGACTTCCTACAGCAGTATCCCATTCGCCCTCGGGATCGCAGCGCAGCAGGGGATTAAGCCACTTGTGCATTAAAGTGCGATCGACTATACACTGCTCCACCACAGTAGCAGCAGCGCTAATTTCAATGGATTGCTCGAAAACTTGACGAATTGACATGAGAACCTGCAACAAGGAGGGTATTACAAAACTTTGGTTACTTTAATAGTCCTTTATTTACTTGTAACGTCAATTTTTCCAGAAATTAAAAGATTGACACACTCATAAATACAGTGTATCATCTTGAATTAAAGTATATATACCGATTATGCAGTTAGTCGAAAGGCACGTCATTAAACCAAATCATAGGTTTTATCGAGAAGCCGATCGACTTTCTTGGCTGTGCAAAAATCTTTACAACAGCGCTAACTACATCTACCGTCAAAACTTTTTCGCCAGCCAACAAACAAACGCTCTGGCTGTTTATCACGCGCTCAAAACAAGTCCTGACTACAAAGCACTGCCCGCAAAAGTAGCACAAAGCACGCTCGGCTTAGTCCTCAAAGCATGGACTAGCTATTATCTGGCGGTGCGAAACTATCAGGAAGACCCAACTAAATTTAAAGTCGCACCTAAAATACCTCATTATAAAGGTTCAAGAGAGCGAAAAAGAGAGGACGGGCGCTATGTAGTTGTATTTAATTGTCAAGCTGTCAGCAAAAGAGCCTTAAAACAAGGATATGCTCGTCCCTCTGGGACTAATATTTGGTTGCCCTCAAAAGTTACCTCGATTTTGGAAATCCGGATTGTTCCCAAGGTAGGTTGTTATGTTGTCGAGGTGGTATATGAAAAGTTAGAACAGCCTTTACAAGTTAATCAGAGAGTAGCTGCCATAGATTTAGGATTAAACAATCTGGCAACATTAACCTACAATGTTCCTGGGTTAGTACCGACAATCTACGACGGACGGGCTGTTAAGTCAACCAACCAATACTGCAATCAAGTTTCCGAAGCATTGAAATCATTGCTACCCGCAGGGCAAAAAAACAGTAAAAAACTTGCCAAATTGTGGCACAAGCGTAACTGTAAAGTGGATTACTACCTCCACACGGCGAGTTCCGCAATTATTAAAGAACTCGTCAATCGTCAAATTGGCTTGCTGGTTATAGGCTGGAACCATGATTTTAAAGATGGGATTCATACTGGCAAGGTTAACAATCAAAATTTTGCCTGCATTCCCCATGCCAGGTTCGTGCAAATGTTGCAGTACAAAGGAAAACTTGCGGGAATAAAAGTTGTGTTAGTAGAGGAGAATTACACATCCAAATGTTCAGCATTGGATTGGGAACCAATTCAAAAACATTCCGACTACATGGGCAGTAGGGTAAAAAGAGGATTGTTCAGAACCCAAACTGGACGCTTCATAAATGCCGATGTCAACGGTTCTTTGAATATTGGCAGAAAAGCAGTCGGAGATGGGTTTATCCCTAATTCGATAGAGGGTTTTGTAGTTAACCCAGTACGATTAAAAGCGTACAAACATTAAATTTAGGCGATGTCTAGATTTTGTGTAACTATTATTAAAGTTTCGTCTTTTCCATGTCAAATATGACGTTAACCTGAGAAAAAAATGAATGAAACTTGGCAAGAAATAACTCAACCGATATCGGGGCCAATAGCGGCTTTGTCCGATCGCATTTTGGCCCAGGCCCCGCCCCCCCCGAATCCGCTGACAGATGCCGAACGCGGAATTAACAATTTCATTCAGGGCTCAAACATTGAAAATCTGATCTGGGCCGTCGGTATCCTGCTAGTTGGCTTGATAGTATCAGCCCTCGTCTCATCTGTAGTCGGAGGATTGCTCAAGAAGACTACGATCGACAACCGACTGGCTGCTTGGATTACCGGTCGCCCGGAAGGAGCAGGATCTCCGCAAGTGGAAAAATGGATTTCTGCAGCGGTGTTCTGGATCATTTTTGTCTTTTTCCTAGTTGCGTTTTTCAACCGCCTAAATCTAACGGCTGTCTCGCAACCCCTCAATACTTTTCTCAATCAAATAGCTAATTTCTTGCCGAAGTTAGCCGGCGCGCTAATTTGGTTGGGGATTGCTTGGGTGTTGGCGACAGTCGCCAAATTGGCAGTATCGCGGGTGATGCGGACTTTTAGCGTGGACGAGCGCTTGAATCAGGAGGTGGGCACTGCGCCCAGGGAGCGCCCTTTGCTGCTGAGCGATACTGTGGCGAATGCGCTGTACTGGTTCATTTTTCTGCTATTTTTGCCGCTGATTCTGGAAGCGCTGCAATTGCAGCAGGCTCTGCTGCCGGTTAATAATTTGCTCAACCAAATTCTGGCGGCAATTCCGAAAATTCTGGAAGCTGTGCTGATTGGGTTTGTGGGCTGGCTGCTGGCTGTGGTGGTGCGGCGGATTGTCACGAATCTGTTGGCTGCTGCTGGGACGGACGGTTTGGGCGCTCGGTTTGGAATTTCGCGGACTGCGGGCGGACAATCGCTGTCGTGGATTGTCGGGACGATAGTCTATGTTTTGATTTTGATTCCAACGGCGATCGCAGCTCTCAACGCTTTGGACATTCAGGCGATTTCGCAGCCTGCAGTCGCGATGCTCAACGACATTTTGGGCGCGGTTCCTAAAATCTTCACCGCAGCGCTGATTCTGGCGGTTGCTTACATTTTGGGGCGCTGGGTAGGCGATTTGGTTACTAATATCCTGACCGGAATTGGCTTTAACAATGTCTTTTCTTGGTTGGGAGTGCAGCCGCCGCCGAAACAGCGGCTGCGGCTACCGCCAAATTCGATCGATCCGGAGGCAACGATTCTTCAGGAACCGGAACTTCCGGCCCGCACGCCTTCGGAATTTGTCGGCATTGTGGTGCAGGTGGGCATCATGCTTTTTGCTGTGGTGGCTGCTACCGACGTACTACAAATTCCAGCGCTGACGGCGATTGTTAGCGGTATTGTGCTGGTTGCAGGCCGGGTGCTAGCCGGTTTGGTGGTATTTGCGATCGGCTTGTATTTGGCGAATCTGGCGTTTAGTTTGATTGCCAGTTCTGGAACTCGCCAAGCGCGGCTTTTGGGCCAAACGGCTCGGATCGCGATTATTGCTTTTGTTGCGGCCTTGGCGCTGCAACAGATGGGCATTGGCAGTGATATTGTGAATTTGGCTTTCGGGCTGCTGCTCGGGGCGATCGCAGTTGGCATTGCTCTAGCTTTTGGTTTGGGCGGGCGCGAGATTGCGGCCGACCAAATTCGCGAATGGTTAGCGTCGTTTAAACAAGATAAAACGCCGCGTTTGTAACTCTATAAAAAGGCGTTTGTCAAGTACAAACGCCTTTTTTTTATGCTTAATTTCATTACCGTCAGGCATCTCATCCCCGAAGAAGTGTGATAGGGAGCGTAAGTCCTATGGAATAAATTTACAGCCTCGGATCGACAGGTTCGCTCTCCATCGCTAACACTCCGAAAACGCACTCGTGAACTTGTCTCAATGGAGCACCCGCAACAAATCGCTCCAATGCTTCTATACCGAGAGCAAACTCTCGCAACGCCAAAGAACGCTTGCCCGAAAGTCCGCGCGATCGCAATTTTTCTAAATGTTCCGGCAAAGAATATTCCAGACCGTAAATAATCCGCAAATACTCTTTACCGCGACATTTCACCGCAGGCTGTACGAGTCCTTTGCTATTTTTCACAATAAAATCCATTGGTTTAACAACCATTCCTTCGCCTCCCGCCGCCGTCAGTTTTTCCCACCATTGAATACCTGCCAATTTGCTGTCAAAATCGGCAATTTCAACTATTTTGTATTCAGTAGCTAACAGCAATTCAGGGTCAGCTTTACAAATTTGTGAAATCTGTTCCATGTGCCAACAGTGATTTTTGTCAGTGTGAACAGTTCCCTCGGTTGCCAAGATGTGGAAAGGTGCTAATTTGAGATCCAAGAGCGATTTCACTGGCCAGCAGTAGCGCTGATAGGCCTTAACATAGCGATCGGCTAGTTCGGCTCGCTCTTGATAGCTGGTTAGCAAAGAATTAATTTCAACTCCCCGCTGGTTTGCCTGTTCTAAGTTCTTAATCGCCTCCGCAAACCCGTGACGAGATGCTGTTCCCACGGCGGCGTATTGCTCTTTCAATAAACCTTGAGCTTTGGCTGACCAAGGCATTAATTCGCAGTCCAAACACACCCAATCGGTTTGAAAGTTCTCCCAAAAATTGCTCGCAGTGAGAGCGACATTTACCCGCGCTAAAAATTCTGTTTCTAAGGTAGAATTATCGAAAAAATGCCGTCCCGTGCGGGTGTAGCAAATGCCCATACTCTCGCTGAGAATGCCAAAGCGGCGTAAAGCTGCCGGTGCGTCGCGGCAAACAATCGCAACTGCACGGGAACCCATGTGCTTTTCTTCGCACACAACTGTCGATATGCCCTGCTGTTGGTAGTAGCTAAATGCTTCGGCTGGATGTTCTAAAAGTCCTGGTTCGTTGGAGGTAGCAGCGGGAGACATTGTGGGCGGTAAATAAATCAGCCATTTGGGATTGGCGGCAAATCGACTCATTACTTCTAGGGCTGCGATCGCATTTTCTTCTTTAATCGTAATGTTATTTTGCAGGCGAGTTGAAATAATGCGTTTTCCGAGTACGTCGCTAATGTCCAGTACGTCATCAAACTGCTGTTGGGCGGTTATATTCACTGCCGCCAAACCGCTATTGATAACGGGTGAATTCATGTCTCTACTGTTAAGTGGAGTTGGGCTGTCTTGAAAGGCTATCGGTTTAGCAGGTTCGCAGTAAATTCTAGCAGCAGGAACGCTGACAAATTCTCTTTCGGGATACCGCAAAGCTGTTAGTTTGCCTCCGAAAACGCAGCCCGTGTCAATATCAACAGTATTGTTCAACCATTCTGTTTCTGGAACGGGGGTGTGTCCGTAAACAACCGCTGCCTGACCTCGATATTCGGCGGCCCAATTGTAGCGGACTGGCAAGCCGAATTCATCGATTTCGCCAGTTGTTTCTCCGTACAAGGCGAAATCTCGAATGCGGCGCGATGCGCGTCCCAGAAATTCAGCTTTCATCCCGGCGTGGGCGACGACTAATTTTCCGCCATCGAGGACGTAATGCCCGATCAAACTATCTAAAAATTGGCGAATTTCTCGTACTGCTGATTCGCGCAATTCATCCGGTAAAGCGGCAATTTCTGCTAAGGTTTGTTCGAGTCCGTGGTTGATTTTGACATTTTTGCCGTTGAGTTTTCGCAGCAGTTTGATGTCGTGGTTTCCAGGTACGCACAAAGCTGTTTCTGCGAGTACCATGTTTCGCACGAGTTTGAGGGTGTCGAGAATGCGCGGGCCCCGATCGACCAAATCGCCCAAAAACACGGCTTTACGGCCTTCCGGGTGCGCGTAGGTGGGAAAATTCCCCAAATCGGATTCGCTGGATTTTTCGATAATTTGATAGCCCAACTGTTGCAGCAATTGTTCCAATTCGTCGCAGCAGCCGTGAACGTCGCCGATGATGTCAAAAGGGCCGCTGTCGCCTTTGCGATTGTTCCACAAAGGTTGTCTCTCGACTTCCACCGCGTCGATTTCCTCTGGGGAACGGAGGACGTAAACGTACCGAAATCCTTCCCTATCTAGAGATTTGAGCGATCGCTTTAAATTCTGAATGTGGCGGCGAATTACATGATTTCCGAAATTGCGATCGGGACGCTGTTGGTTGCGATCTGCACACAATTTTTCTGGTAAATCTAGCACAATAGCAACCAAAAAGCAATGATATTTTCGGGCTAATTCCAACAATGATTTGCGACTTTCCGGCTGAACGTTGGTGGCATCAATCACAGTTAGCTTACCTGCAGCCAGACGTTTAGCAGCGATTAAATGCAATACTTCAAAAGCATCAGCGGTGGCCGCTTGATTGTTTTCGTCGTCGGAAACCAGACCGCGGCAGTAATCCGATGAAATGATTTCTGTAGGTAGGAAATGCTGCCGCGCCAAGGTGGATTTGCCGGAACCGGATGCACCGATGAGAACGACTAGGGATAGTTCTGGAAAAGTAATTTTCATTTAATAATATTATTCAGCAAACATCTGTACCAAACTATCTAAAACTGCTTTTTGTTCGTCAGCGCTGATTTTATTGCCACTCAAGCTCCTCCCACTCCGTAGTGGTGACATCATCAAGAAGGACATCATCATGTTGCTCTGCCATTTTTGCGAACGCTTCCTCCCAGCCGAGACGCGGTTTTAGGGCTGCACGAATGACAATCCGATCGCCCTGAACTTCTATTTCTACTGCTTCGCTAATACCAATTTGCTCTAACAAAGATTTGGGAATGCGAATGCCCTGAGAATTGTCAATTTTAACGATCTGGGTTTGAGTAGATTTACTCATAGCTGAAGCCTGCATTTTTCCCAGTTTAACAACATTGTAAGCAGCAACAGACTGCCGATATTATTTTCAATTGGCGAATATTGCCATTTGCGTAGGCGAACCTACTTCTAAATCTTCAGTTCCCACACAACGAAACTCTACCCCACAGCCAAACCGTTCCGCAACCCCATTCGCCCAAGTTTGAAATTCTGCCCTTGTCCATTCAAAGCGGTGATCCCGGTGGCGAAATTTACCCGCCGGCAAGTTTTCAAACCGAACATTATATTCAATATTTGGAGTTGTGACGATCGCACTTTTGGGTCGGATAAATTCAAACAAAACCCGCTCAAAAGCAGCTAAGCGTTCTAAATCCAAATGTTCGATCACTTCAATTACCGCCGCCGCATCAAAACCAGTCAAGCGACTGTCCCGATAAATCAGCGAACTTTGAATTAGTTGAATGCGAGATTGTTTTGCGGGAGACAATCGAGCGATTTGCAATCGTTCCCTGGCAATTTCCAAAGCCCGATAGGACACATCGACGCCTGTAATTTGTTCGATCGAGGTTTCTTTCAAAAGCAATTTCAGCAGTTTTCCCTCACCGCAGCCCAAATCTACCACTCGCTTAGCACCGCTTTGCTTTAAAACCTCCGTCACAGCTTCCAAACGCTCTTGATTCAAGCTAATTCGCTGTTCTAAAACTTCCTCTTCTTGCTGATGAGAAACTTCGAGCTCCTCAGGGTCGATATGATCTTCTTCTGCTAACTGTGCCACAGCAATTCGCGTCAGACGGCGCTGGCGTTTCAGATAGCGGTTGGCAATTTGTTCGCGGGCGGGATGCGCGTTCAACCAACCTTCGCCGTGATGCAATAACTTCTCGATTTCATCATCGCCCACCCAATAATGTTTGTCGTCATCCAACACCGGAATTAGCACGTAAAGATGGCTTAACAAATCCGCCAAACGAAGTGTATTTTGCAGTTCCACAGAAAAGTAAGGACTCGCGCCCCACTCGGGAAATTGCTCGTCAAGAATCAGGGGTTTTGCTGCGACTTGATAGCCAAGCGGCTCAAACATTTGCCGCAGGAACTTCTCGCCACCGCGACAGGGCAAAACCGACAGATTAACTGTCAAAGGAATAGCTGTTTCTGCTAGTTCTGGGCGGTATTTGCAGCGACCGGATAGAGCTGTACCAAAGACTTTGGCGAGGGCGACAGACAGAAAAGAAGAGGCAACGTAGGGGCGATCGTTCACGTATTGTTCGAGGGGGCGATCGCCCGATTTCGACTTGCCCCGCACCAAAGCAACCGGATCGACATCTAACAGTAAAGCTGCCGTGCACCTTTCTGCATTTGCCTCTGGATAAAACACGCTGGCTTGCCCGAAAGTCATAGGAAAGGATTGATGGCGATCGGGATGTTTGTGCAGCAAATAACCTAAATCTGTAGCAGGGACGCGAGTTGTAGATATGGTTAATAACATAATATTAGGAATTGGGCATCGGGCATCGGGCATCGGGCATCGGGCATTGGTAGTTACTTACACATAACAAATAACTACTCACGGTCGATAATTAATCCGTATATCCGTGTCAAAATCCGTGTGGTGCCTTCCTTCTTTTCACTGAAATTTCTGTTTTTCCACACTTCCCAAATCCAACTTAGCCCGCAACTCCTCCTTAATCCGATTTAAAATAGAATCCTCATCCAAAGAAGACAAAATCTTGCTCACCACAGCCTTTGGCCCATCATCTCCCCAAGAAGCACCATTAGCCAAATAAGCCTTAGTAACTTGACCGATACCGTAGGAAGAAACCCCCGCGATCGCAGCTTGCGTCACCGCCACAGACAAATAAGGCCCTAAAGCCAAACCCCCCGTCGCCGGCGTCGCCAAACCCAACAATCCTTTCAACGAGCTCAAACCAAAATTAGCCAACAATTCACCCGCAGTAATTCCCCCCATACTAATCGCAATCTTTTGCAGCAATTCCACCGCCCCCGCTTCCGTCATCGCAATGCCGTAAACTTTAGATAAAGTTAATATCATCACCACATCAATTACCGCACCGCTAAGAATATCAACTACAGTAATTGGATTAAGTGCGATCGCCACAGCTTTAGTCATTACCGCATTCCAGATAATTCGATTAGCCGCGTTATCTCGAATCTCCATTTTTCGCTGCACCAACTGCTCGTTAATATCCCCCGCACAGAGCATCGTATTCAGCGCGACCAAAGATTTGCCTTCTCGGTCTAAAATTTCCAAAATCTTTAATTTTAAATCTTGCACTTGTGGCAAACTCCGAGTCATTTGCACGCCCATACTTCCGTCGGGACGGCGCACCGCCCTCGCCGTCAAAGGCGAAGCCGCCGCCATCACAATTTCATCGGGAGACAACAATTCTCTCACCCGGTCGTCTCGAATTTTATGATAAATTGCTAGCCTGTCTGCATCAGGATACTGGTCAATTTTATTAAACACTAATAACATCGGTTTTCCGGCTTCCCGCAACTGCGAAAGTGCTGCGTATTCCACCTTCGTAATGTCGCCAGCCACCACAAACAAAATCAAATCTGCTTGTTGAGCAACGCGGCGGGCTAAAAGTTCGCGAGTTTCGCCGTCAACTTCATCTATTCCCGGAGTATCGACTAATTCAACTTGCGACAAACGGTAAATAACTGGCGAAAGTCGTAGCGTAGCGGGGCGTAAGCCATCGGGCAAATTCTCATCAATTCCCTCTCCGACATCCCACTGGCCAATAGTCGTCGTGCGAGTCACCCCGTGAGTCGGGCCTGTTTCAAACACATTTTGACCCAAAAGCGCGTTCAAAACCGAAGATTTTCCCCTTCCCACCATCCCAAACACAGCTATTTGCACGCAAGCGCGCTCTAGCTTGTCGAGCATTTTCTCCAACCCGCCAATTTCCGGTTCCAGTCCAGTTCGCTCTTGAACTGTCAAGTCGAGATTTTCTACTATATCTCGCAGAGCATCTTTAGCGTGGCGCAGGTTGAGTTCTGCCTGAATGTCTGCGAAGCTTAAAATTGTGTCATCTAATTCTCGATCGACATTTGAAAAATCCGAGGCTTCAGTCATTGTTACCTGATGTTATAGCTTTGCTTCACTTAAAGTTTCAACCGATACCATGCCATTCTAGCTTTTTCCGTCTGCTTTGTACATTAGGGGTACGGCAATGGTGTGTTTAGAATCCGGGTAGGGACACAGCAATGCTGTGTCCTAATCCTGGTAAGGACACAGCATTGCTGTGTCCCTACAGATATCATGTAAAACCTGTTTAATTTACAACAATGATTAACCGCCTCCAAATAATAGCCAGTTATCCATTTCCTTTACGTGTAATAATTTTCCTATTAATCTTGCTAGCAATTTGGCTACCGCTAGCAGCACCAATTTATCTCTTAGTTAAAGATAGTAACCTAGCAACTATTCTGACAATGGGATTGTTGTTTAGTGAGTTTCTGTTCCTAGTGCCGCGCTGGGGAAAACAGGTTTACGGACAAACCCAATTACTCAAAAGTTACGGTTTAATCAATACGCGAAAAAACGGTTTTGAGCTTTTAATCGGATTGGCGATCGGGCTTTTGCTCACTTTCAGCTTATTTGCGGTGCAAGGGCTGTTCGGCTTAGTCGCGTGGCAAAATTCAGATAATTTGCCGAGAATCATCGCAGAAGGGCTGTTAAGCGCCCTTGGAGTCGGTTTTGCCGAGGAGTTGGTATTCCGTGGTTGGTTGCTGGACGAGTTGCAGCGCGATTACAATTATAAAATATCTCTGTGGGCGAATAGCCTGGTGTTTGCCCTATCTCATTTTCTCAAACCTGTTGCCGCAATGCTGCGGAGTTGGCCGCAGTTTCCGGGGTTGTTGCTGCTGGGTTTGATATTGGTTTGGGGAAAAAGATCGCGCCAAAATCGCCTCGGTTTGTCGATCGGGCTTCATGCAGGTTTAATCTGGGGATATTACATCATTAACATCGGGCAGTTAGTGCGATATTCGGGTTCTGTACCCAACTGGGTTACAGGAGTTAACGGCAATCCGCTAGCTGGGGCGATCGGGCTGTTGTTTTTGAGTGTATTGGCTTTGGGAATGCGAAAAATGTCCGAACATTCCAAAGGTTTGTAATATATCCATCAGGTGCGTCGCTATGAGATTGTTGGTATTTAGTTAGGAATTTATCGCAGGCGACACACCCTACAACTACTGCTGTTTTAGCAAAGGCATTATCAGATTAAATTGATATTTAGAGATTATTTAGGTTATAAATTATTTCTTGAGAACGCTTTATCGCAATAGTAGCAATCGCAGATAATAAGGGAAAATTATCGTCATAGTCTGCTTGATTTCGATATCGGCGCAACACTGCTAAATTATCGGCGATTAATTGATATCTTGAGTCAGGATTAATATCAAATTCTTGCCAAACATAGCGGTGAATATCGCTAGTTTTTGGCAGGGAATGACCTTGTTTATCTCGCAAATAGTTCCGCGCTAAGATAAAAGCAGCATAATAGGAACGACTGATAGCATCCCTCAATCGCGCCTCCTGTTCAGCAGGAATAGTTGCTTGACCAGCAAGTTCTTTTGCTAAATTTAGGTATTGCGACCAATCAAAACTCATCAGTATATTCCAAAATCGTATAAAAATGCTCCCGAATTTCATGGAATAATCCCCGAGACCAATTTTTACGCAATTCATCTTCTCTATCCATTGCTTCATCGGGATCGAGGTCTGTCAAGATGATTGAGAGAACCAGATGAACATAGTTAGGAATTTCCGGGTCATTGATGACTTGAAGTAATAGTTTTTGTTCGGGGAAATAATTGCTAATTTGAACGGGTGCTTCTAGCACAACGGGAAGTAAAAATGGATTTTTGTTAATAAAGTCAATGACTTCTGTCTTGTCTCGGAAAATGTAGGATTTTTCTAGGGTTTCGATGTCTGATTGGGAAATGAGGAAAGGCGCGACTCTTGGTGCTGATATCTTGTCTAAAATTAAGGATGCTATGGCATTTTGTTCTGCTTCGGGTAGTTGAGAGACGGTGGCAAAAGTTTCTGCTAATAGGTTATTCATTTTGTAAATTTCCTATGCGACTATTCGTGAGAAAAATCAATATTTCTAATTATAATCTGTTGTGCGGTGAATCTGAAAAAAAATATTTTTAGCGCTACGCGCGAGAGGGAAAAAGAAGAAGAGTAAAGGGAAAAAGAGCAAAAGAGCAAAGAAGAGTCCTCGCCGGGAAAACTAGGACGAGGAAGAAACCGACGCTACCGCCACGCGAAAACCCCCGAGCCTCCACCTGGAGTCCGCCGAGCCGTAGAAACGAACGGCACTACGGCAATCGACTGCAAAGTAGTTCCAGGAACCATCACGCTGCACTCGGCTATCATCTGTACCTGTTTCCCAAGAAGTTCCGTCTGTTGGTGCGCCATTGTAGTTAGAATGATAGCGATCGCTGCACCATTCCCAAACATTTCCGTGCATATCGTATAAACCAAAGGCATTCGGCGGAAAACTCCCTACATCCGTTGTTTTGGCGCGGTCAAGTCCCTTGGATGCAGCACCGTAGGGATAATTGCCGTTATAATTAACTAAATCTGGGGTAATGGTTTCACCAAAATAGAACGGTGTTGTAGTTCCGGCGCGACAAGCATATTCCCATTCTGCTTCGGAAGGTAAGCGATAATTCTTCCCTGTTTTTTGAGAAAGTTTCTGACAGAATTGCACAGCGTCATTCCAGCTTACTTGTTCTACAGGAAGTTTCGCACCTTTGAAGTAAGAAGGGTTATTTCCCATCACTGCTTCCCATTGTTCTTGAGTGACTTCATATTTTCCCATAAAAAAACTGGTGACATTAACAGTATGCTGCGGCTCTTCGTCGTTACTTCGTCCTGCTTGGGTATTGAGGGAACCCATGACGAAACTGCCCCCAGGAATTGCCATCATCTCTAAAGTAATGCCATTGGCGATAGTTTCTGTAAAAACCTGTGCTTGACTTTGGCTGCGCTTGGTGATTTCTCCCGTTGAATTCACTGTCACCGTTTCAAATTGAACTGTTTTTAGGAATGAAAATTTAATAACTTCACTATTTACTCAATTGTCGGAACAGCACGGTAATTCCATTTTGGCAAATATT
>NZ_JAUBRK010000058.1:0-52267 GCF_036701825.1 Microcoleus sp. MOSTC5
TTGTAAAGTTGGCTGTCGATTGGAAAAATAATTGGTTAATGTCAGCAGGTGTCAGAATTTGACCGGCGGTGACAATCCGGCCGCCAGTATCGGGATTGCCTAAAAATATCAGCCCTTCATTTGCTGGTGGGACGGTGTTGATGGTGAAGGATGCGATCGAGCCGTCGGGGTCGCTTCCTCCGAGTCCTGCGATCGCCACAGCGCTGCTGGGACCAATCTCAAGGTTGACGTTGTTAGCTACGGGCGGTTGGTTTGGCACCGGCAGCAGCGCCGATACAGTAGCGCTGGCGGGGCTGGTGGCACCCTGGTTGTCTGTAGCGCTGTAGGTGAAATTTGCTGTTGTAAAGTTGGCTGTCGATTGGAAAAATAATTGGTTAATGTCAGCAGGTGTCAGAATTTGACCGGCGGTGACAATCGTGCCACCAGTAGCGGGATTGCCTAAAAATATCAGCCCTTCATTTGCTGGTGGGACGGTGTTGATGGTGAAGGAGGCGATCGAGCCGTCGGGGTCGCTTCCTCCAAGTCCTGCGATCGCCACAGCGCTGCTGGGGGCGATTTCGAGGTTGACGTTGCTAGCTATCGGCGGTTGGTTGGCGGGAGTCGGAGTCGGAGTCGGTGCGGGAGTTGGAGTCGGAGTCGGGGCAGAGGCGATGCTGGTAGTAACAGTTGCGCCGGGCTCGCTGCCGTTATTGTTGCCGGGATTCGGGTCATTCGTGGTTGAGGCACCTCTTGCCGTGTTGCTGACAGGGCCGGTCGCCGGGACTGGGAAAGTGACTCTCCGGCTGACGGTAACGCCGTCAGCTAAGCTGGCAATGGGCGGAAAGCTGACAATGCCTGTGGCTGGGTCGTAAATACCGCCGTTGGATGCTGTAACGCCTGTTAAACCGGGAACGATGCTGTCTGTAAGGGTGATGTTGGTAGCCGCACTCGGCCCACTGTTCGTCGCCGTAATTGTGTAGGTGACTGTCGATCCCGCGGCCGCAGTAACGGGCCCGGTTTTGAGCGTCACTACATCGGCGCTATCGGTGATAGTGGTGGTGACTCGCGCTTGGGGGCTGCTGCCGTTGTTGTTGGCAGGATTGGGGTCTGCGCTAGTTGAGGTGCTGCTAGCTGTGTTGGCGATCGGACCGCCGGTGACGGGAACTGCGAAACTGACGGTTCTGTTGGCGGTGGCTGCGCTGGCTAGGGATACGATCGCCGGCCAAGTCACAATACCTGTAGTTTGGTTGTAAGTTCCGCCGTCCGATGGGCTGACTCCTATTAAACCACGAACAATGGTGTCGGCGATCGCCACATTGGTTGCCGCACTCGGCCCACTGTTAGTGGCCGTAATTGTGTAGGTCACTGTCGAGCCTGCCGCCGCAGTAGCGGGCCCGGTTTTGACCGTCTCTACATCGGCACTCTGGGTGATAGCAGTGGTAACTCGCGCTTGAGGGCTGCTGCCGTTGTTGTTGTCAGGATTGGGGTCTGCGCTAGTTGAGGTGCTGCTAGCAGTGTTGGCGATCGGGCCGCCGGTGACGGGAACTGCGAAACTGACGGTTCTGTTGGCGGTGGCTGCGCTGGCTAGGGATACGATCGCCGGCCAAGTCACAATACCTGTAGTTGCGTTGTAAGTTCCGTTGTCCGATGGGCTGACTCCTATTAAACCAGGAACAATGGTGTCGGCGATCGCCACATTGGTTGCGGCACTCGGCCCACTGTTAGCCGCCGTAATTGTGTAGGTGACTGTCGAACCCGCGGCCGCAGTAACGGGCCCGGTTTTGAGCGTCACTACATCGGCAATATCGTTCGTAATAGTTGTGGTGACTCGCGCTTGGGGGCTGCTGCCGCTGTTGTTGGCGGGTAGGGGATCGATCGTGTTGCTGCTGCTGAATACACTGTTTGTAATAGGGCCGATAGTCGTTGGAGCGATAACGGTGACGGTGCGGGTCTCGCTGGCCCCAACAGCTAAATTCGGAATAGTTGGCCAGGTGACCAGTCTCGTTGTCGGATTGAAAGTGCCGCCGCTGTCGGCACTTTCAAATACTGCCCCTCGGGGCAGTTGGTCTTCAACCAGCACGTTTTCGGCCGGGTTCGGGCCATTATTTACTGTCGTAATTGTGTAAGTAATGGTGCTGCCCGGTGCCGCAGCGGGCGGGCCTTTTTTCGTTGTCGCAACATCTACTGTAGTAGGCGGCACGTCTATAGTTTGGATAGACAAAGTGCGAACGTCGTGAATATTGGTTGCGTCTCCCGTTGAACCAGCAAAACCAAATTTGAATGTTGGCGGGATTGGCCCGTTTATGCTTTCTAAATTGGGAATGTCGATAATAGTCTCGCCCACATCTGTAAACGAACCATTATTGTTGAGATCAAAGTTAACAGTGAGACGGTTTGGCGTTGCAGAAGTGGGAGGTTGCAAAATAACTTGAACTCTTCTTCTGGCTGGTTCGCGAGTGCTAGTAATAGTGTTAATCGGCGGAATTACGGGATTGGGAATATTATCTATTCCCCCCGGCACAAAGTTAGAAGTTAAAAACTGATATTGCGTAGCTTCGCTACCTCGAAGCGTTACCGAATCTGGTCTAATCCCCCCCGGAATTCCGCCTGCACGCCCTTCATTTTGAGTTGAAAAACTTCCAAATTCATCAAATCCAATTCCTAAATAACCTCCGAGTAAACCGGACTGATTTTCGTCTGTATTTTGGGCGTAGCCGAGAGAACCTCCAAAGCCTCCAGCTTTTGTTGGCGTCACAGTACCGTCAATTAAAAAGAAACTTATGCCGTCCCCTGTCAAATTGGCTGGAATCGGAGGACGTGAAGTGCCGTTGTAGGCAAATATATCGAAGACAATTTTAAGGCCACTGCTGACTGGTACCTGACTGTTATAGATGGCAAAAGTAGATTGGTCAAATCTTCTTGAAGTTAATCTCAAAGCCCCGCTGCCGAGCGGGTCGATGTTCAAACCCGGAAAACTCTCCGTTCCGGTTCCTGCTGTTAAAGCTGGAGCGTCTGACGGGCCGCTGACCCCAGATATCCAAGGCCCTATTAGACTTGCGTCTTGAAAAGTTTCATCAACTAAAGTCACGAGGACAGCGCTGTAAGTTTCCTGCGTTTTTGTTTCAAAGGCTATTGCAGTTTTTACTCGTCCTGCTTTAACATTTAATTGCCAGTTTCCACCTAATTTTGCACTACCAATTAGATTGTTGGAAGCGGCTATATTTGCGCCTGTTAATTTTCTCAGCTTCCGCACGAAAGCAATCCCTGATTTTCCAGCCCCAACCCTGCACGCTAATAATAAAATATCGGCTTTTTCGCTGAAAGCCTTTCGCCACTGCTGCAAATCACGATCGTACTTTAGTAAGTTTTCATCCTTTAGTAAAGTTGACCCCAGTTGCACGGAAGCTTCATTGCCGTGAGCCACTATCTGAAGGCTGGCAATGAAGCTGCGTTTAGCTAGAATCTCGGTAATTTGTTCTACTCCGTCCCGAGTTTTATCGAGGACAATTATCTCTGTTCCCGGTTTGACTCCGCTGGCAAGATGCTGATAATTTTCTACCCTCGGATCGATGCAAACTAAATGTTTTTTATGCTCGGTTTTGACGCGAAGACTCGCTTTTGTTAAACAGTAAATATCGAGCGCCGGAGCGCCCGCTAATGGCTCTCCAATCACAGGAGTTTTTATGCAGTCTTTGTCGCGGCGATCCCAACTTAATTTTTGAATTTGGGAAGAGTAGTTGCACCATAATTTCTTCATGAGTTAGATAGCTCCTTGACCTGTTAATTGTCAACCTTCAGCGGCAGATATTATTGTTAATTGCTAATCGGCAATTGTTAATTGCTAATTTCTCGGCTTCGCATAGTTAACAAGTTCCATTTACTGCGATTTTTATTTGATCGGCATCTTCCCAAAGTAGCAGTTAGCGGCATTTACCTCGGAAATTAGGCATTTTTTTAGCCAAGTCAGACTGGGCTAAAAATTATTGTTTGATGCAAAAAAAGTGGCGCGATGTACGAAAATACGCCGTGGAGTGCAATATTTATTTGCAAAAACCAGTTGACAAGTGTTGTTATTTGTAGTAATAACGGCTTGAACACTCAGAATTTTATTAGGACTTGAGTCCAGATAACAAACCAATTTTATGGTAGTCAATCAGCCCAAGCTCGCATAATATTTATCCAGGTAAAATAACCGTTATAACTTTTGTAGTTATCAACTCCGTTTGTTGAGCTTTTTCAGAAACAAATCACTCACTAAAACCTGTTTCAGAGGAGTGGAATAAGCGAACATAAAATAAGTCACGAGCTTGATGTTATTTAATTAAAAAATATTCTCCTAACGCGGTTTATTTAGCAAAGCAAGCGTGTAGAATAGTGGCAAAAGCCAGCGCATTAAATGCGCTTTTATCCTGAGCGCGCTCCAGCCACAAAATCGAGAGAAGTGAGAGAATTATTAGCCCCAAAAACCTGAGCCAAAACCTCCCCAGTGCCAGCAAATTTCACTAAAAAGCCATTGGCAGTCGAGTTAATTTGCAACGAGTCAAAACTCAAGCCCTCGGCGAGGACAAACTTGTCAGTTCCTACATCAAAATTGAGCACAGTATCGATACCGTTATTAGCACTCAACACAAAACGATCGCTGCCAATACCTCCTATCAAAGTATCATCTCCCCCATCGCCAAACAGCCAGTCATCCCCTGCACCCCCATTGAGAATATCCCTATCTTTCCCTCCGTTGAGGGTGTCATTACCATCATCACCGTTGAGAGTATCTTGACCTTCATTGGCGTATAACAGGTCATCGCCGCTGCCCCCGTTGATGCAATCTTGCTGGCCGTCTTCACCCACAGCGCCTCGCAGATTTTCCCCGCGATCGCCATTAATGGTATCGTTACCCTGATCGCCGCACAAAATATCGCTGCCGGAGTCGCCGTACATCAAGTCATTGCCAGCATCTCCGTGCACCAAGTCGTCATCCTTGCCACCGCGAACAATATCGTTACCCTCACCCCCACTCAAAGAGTCGGAACTCTCACCTGCGTTAAGAAAATCATTCCCATCTCCTCCAAACAGCAAGTCGCGGCCATCAACATCGGACACTAACTGGTTTTGCAAACCGCCGTAAAGCCAATCGTCTCCCTCATCCCCGACAATGGTGTCGGAACCGAGTTCGCCCCAAATTCGGTCGCTGTCTTTGCCGCCGTAAACTAAGTCGTTACCTTTGCCGGCAAAAATGCTGTCGTTACCGCTACTTCCGCCGATGATATCGCCCGTGTCGTTGCCGAAAATTAAGTCCGCTTCATCAGTTGCAACTGTGCTGCCCCCTGGAGTGCCGTAGTCGCCGATTATGGTGTCGGAACCTTGATTGCCGTAGAGAGTATCCGAGTCAGTTTCGCCAAAAATGCGATCGCCGGCTTTGCCTCCAAACAGCAAATCCCGGCCGTTGCCGCCAATCAAGGTGTCGTCATTGTCTTGGCCGTTGAGTAAGTCGTTGCCATCGCCTCCAAACAGTAAATCGAAGCCGTCTGGGTCGCTGTCTAGGGAGTTGAGGACGCCGCCAAACACAGAGTCATCTCCTTGGTCGCCCCAAAGGGTGTCCGCGCCTTTGTCGCCCCAAATCAGGTCGTTGTCGATACCACCGTAGGCGATGTCGCCAGCTTTGCCGGAGTAAATAGTGTCGGAACCTTGGTTGCTAGCAATGGCATCGCCTGAAGAACCGCCGAAAATCAGGTCGCCGTCGTTGTCGGTCAAGTCGATGTTGTTGCCGTTGTCACCGACGATGGTGTCGGCACCGCGATCGCCGTACAATGTGTCTCCGTTGCGATCGCCAAAAATGCGATCGTCTTGTTTGCCGCCAAAGACGGCATCGGTTTGTTTGCCGCCGTAAACGATGTCGTTGCCCTGACCTGCAGCTATGAAATCTCGCTGTTGTTCGCCGTAAACGATATCGCTGCCTGCTTCACCTAACACTGTGTCGTCACCGCGGAGGGAGAGAAACTGTTGGTTAGTTTCGTTTCCTGTTAAGGAATCGTTTCCCTCGGTTCCGAGAATTGTGTTTTGGATGTCGATGAGTTGTGCGGCGCTGGAATCGAAGTTGAGTGTTTGTGAAGGCTGGGGGGGGATAAATGTGAAGTTGGGCTGCTGGGGCAGTGGTTGGCAAGCGCAACCGGTATCTGGTTCGGGTACTGGACCGAATATCGGGGTCGCTTCTGGCGCTGGTGTTGGTGTTGGTGTTGGTGGTGTTGGTGGTGTTGGTGTTGGTGTTGGTGTTGGTTCCGGCGCGGGTGTTGGTTCCGGCGCGGGTGTTGGAGTTGGTGTTGGAGTTGCAGTTGCTTCCGGTTCCGGGGCTGGTATGGGCGTCGGCGCTGGTATGGGCGTCGGGGCTGGTGTCGCCGTCGGCGCGGGTATCGGCGTCGGCGCGGGTGTTGGTATCGGGGCTGGTGTCGGCGTCGGTGCGGGTATGGGCGTCGGCGCTGGTGTCGGCGTCGGTGCGGGTATCGGCGTCGGCGCTGGTATGGGCGTCGGCGCTGGTATGGGCGTCGGCGCTGGTATCGGCGTCGGCGCTGGTATCGGCGTCGGGGCTGGTGTCGGTATCGGCGCGGGTATCGGCGTTGGGGTTGGTGTTGGTATCGGGGCTGGTGTTGGTATCGGCGCGGGTATCGGCGTCGGGGTTGGTGTTGGTATCGGGGCTGGTGTTGGTATCGGGGCTGGTATCGGCGTCGGTTCCTTAAGGGGAATGAGAGAGACAGTGGCGACTGCCGCACTGGTGGCGCCGAGGTTATCTGTAGCGCTGTAGGTGAAGTTGGCCCCTGTGAAATTGCCGGACGCCTGGAAGAACAACTGGGTAATTTGCTCCGCTGTAAGGGTTTGACCTGTCGTTACCCGCACTCCCTGGTTGGGGTCGCCCAAGAACAGCGTGCCTTCATTGGCTGGCGGCAAGGTGTTTACGGTAAAGGAAACCACCGTCCCGTCTGGGTCGGTGCCTCCGAGTCCGGGGATGTTCACGGTTCTTCCCAGCAACACAGCGAGGCTGGAGTTGTTGGCGACGGGTGGCTGGTCGGTGGGAGGTAATAGTGCTAGCAGGGAGGCTGTTGCGGGGGCTGGACTGGTAGCGCCGCGGCTGTCTGTGGCGCTGTAGGTAAAGTTGGCGGCTGCGAATTCGCTGGTTGCTTGGAAGAATAACTGGCTGATTTGAGTCGTGCTCAGTCTTTGGCCTGCCGCGATCCGGATTCCCTGGCTGGGGTCGCCCAAGAACAGGACGCCTTGATTTGCGGGCGGCAGGGTGTTGATGGTGAAGAATTCGATCGAGTCGTCGGGGTCTTTGGCCGTCAGCCCTGTGAGGTTGACGGTGCTGTTTGGCGCCAGTGTCTTGCTGAAGTTTGTGGATACCGGCGGGTAGTTGAACGCCAGCGACACCAGAGAAACTGTGGCGGCAGGACTGCTGCCACCGAGATTGTCATTGCTGCTGTAGGTAAAATCAGCTCCTGTGAAATTGCCGGCCGACTGGAAGAATAACTGCGTCATTTGCTCGGCCCTCAGGGTTTGACCTGCCGTGACGGCGACTCCCCCCGTTGCGGGGTCGCCCAAGAACAGGATGCCTTGATTTGCCGGTGGCAGGGTGCTGATGGTGAATGTAACCACTGTGCCGTCTGAGTCTCTGCCTCCGAGCCCGCTAATTTGGACAACGCTGTTGGGCGCGATCGCCACATTGCTGCTGTCGGCTGATGGAAGTTTGTTGGGTGTTGGCTGCGCGAGTAAAATGGCGGTGGTGACAGTGGCTCTGGACTCGGAACCGTTGTTATTGCTGAGTTCGGGGTCAAAAGTGGTCGATCTGCTCTGGGAAGTATTGCTAATGGTACCCGTCGCTGGAACGACTACTGTTACTTCGCGGTTGATGTTGCTGCCGCTAGTCAAGCTGGGAAATGTTGGGAAGGTGACAACCCCTGTCACTGGGTCGTAAGTGCCGTTATCGGATGCCCTGACTCCCGTTAAACCGGGAATGATGCTGTCTGTAATCACTACGTTTTCAGCAGCACTCGGCCCATTGTTGGTGGTAGTTATAGTATAAGTCACAGAACTGCCGGCAGGAGCAGATGTGAGACCAGTCTTGGAGGTAACCAGGTCGGCCACAGGATCGATCGAGGTAATAACTTGACCCCCCGCCTGACCGGGCGCTGCGACTGTCGAGCCGTTGTTATTCGTCAAATCCGGGTCAAAAGTGGACGATCGACTCAATACAATATTGGTGATGCTCGTCAGGGTAGGCGGGGGTACAAAGCTGATGGTGCGGATCTGGTTGGTGCCACTAGCTAAAGTCCCGATCGCTGGGAAATCGATCGCCCCTGTGTCTGGATTGTAGGTTCCGCCGTCGGACACGGTGACTCCCGTTAAGCCGGGAATCAGGCTGTCGGTGATCACTACGTTGGCGGCGGGACTCGGCCCGTTGTTGGTAGTAGTGATTGTATAAAGGAGCGTGTCGCCCGCCTTGATGCTGGCCGGAGCGGTTTTTTGGGTGACAACATCGGCCACAGGATCGATCGAGGTAGTGACGGTGGCGTTGGGGTTGGTACCGTTGTTGTTGGCCGCAGAGGAGTCCGGCGTGATGGAGGTACTTCTTGCCGTGTTGCTGATGGAAGTTAGGGTGGGCGGTACTGTGAAGCCGATCGTCCGGGCGACTGTCTCCGCGTTGGCGATCGCGACGGGCCCGAAGGTGACAATGCCGGTCACTGGGTCGTACACGCCGCCGTTAGATGCCGTGACTCCGGTTAAGCCGGGAACTATGCTGTCAGTGATGGTTACAGCTTCTGCAGGGCTCGGGCCTAAGTTGACTGTGGCGATCGTATAGCTGACCGAGCTACCGGCCGTAGCACTCGTAGATCCCGTTTTCGTGGTTGCGAGGTCGGCGTTGGGCGCAATACTTGTCGTAACCGTAGAGTTAGTAAGAGTGCCGTCTTTGTTGGTTAGGGAGCCGTTGTTGTTAGTGGCGATCGGATCGAAAGTCGCCGAGCTGCTCCGGGCCGTGTTGCTGATGGCGGTACGGGTGGCTGGGGCGATGAAACTGACGGTGTGAGTCGCAGTAGCCGCATTTGCCAGCACCGTCAGTGCTGGGAATGTGACAACCCCTGTCACTGGGTCGTAAGTGCCGCCGTCCGATAGGCTGACTCCTGTTAAACCCGGAATAATGCTGTCAGTGATGGTCACATCGGCAGCGGGGTCTGGCCCTTTGTTAGTCGTAGTCAATGTGTAGGCGACGCTTGACCCGGCCGAGGTAGTCACAGGGCCACTTTTGGTAGTAACTAAATCCGCGACTGTATCGACAACTGTGGTAGAGACTACACCAGGCCCCTCGATTTGCCCTGGCGCGACTACACCGCTGTTGTTGCTGAGGTCGGGGTCGAAAGTCGAGCTAGTGCTGAATGCAACGTTGGCAAAACTGCTACCGCTGGTTAAACCGGGCGGCAGATTAATTGTCAGGGTGTAAGTCAGAGTCTCGCCGGCATTGAGAACGGGAATTAACGGCCAGGTGACAGCCTTGGTTTGGTTCACGTAAGTGCCGTTGTTGGAGGCACTGAGAACGGGCGGCAATCCGCCCGGAAGCAGCAGTTCTAAAGGTATTTCGTCTTGAATCAGGACATTTGTAGCGGGCGCTGGCCCCTTGTTTACAGTAGTAATCGTGTAGGTAATGCTGCCTTCGGACTTGACGAACTGCGGGCCGGTCTTGATAGTGGCAACCTCAGCCGCGATACTGGGAGGATTGATAGTTTCAACTACCAGGTTTTGAAGTTGGTGAATGTTGTTGGCGCTTCCTGTGGAACTGCCAAAACCAAATTTGAAAATTGGCGGTACTGCGCCGTTTTCGGCTGCCAAGTTGGGGATGTCGATCAATGTAGTTTCGTAAATGTCGTCGAAATTTTCATCGAAGGCAACGGTGAGGCGAGAGGGATGCACCGGATCGTTAGATGGATTGAGCGTAATTTGAACGGATCTTTTGGCTAAATCGCGATCGCTCGTGAACGTATTGCTGAAATTAAAATTCTTGCCCGGCTCAGGGCCGCTAAAGTCAATGCTCGTAGGAATGTTATCGATGCCGAAGGGAACGATCGCATTTGTTAAAAACTGATAACCGTTTGCTTGATTTCCTCTAACAGTTACTGAATCAGGTCTGAAAGAACCAATAGAGGAGCCGGGAATCGGAGGTGGCTCAGGGCCAGAGCGCCCTTCGGTGGATGTTGAAAAATTGCCAAACTCGTCAAGCCCAATGCCTAAATAACCTCCCTCAATACCGGGTATACCCGTTCGGGGAGCGTAAGCGACAGAACCGCCATAACCCCCAGTCCTTGTTGGGCTAACAGTCCCATCAATCAAGAAGAAACCCAGCCCGTCCCCTGGCTGAGGGCTAATAAATGGTTGCGGAGCATTAGCTTGCTCGCTTGAACCGTAAGAATAAAAATCAAACTGGACTCTGAGACCGTCGGTTGAAGGAATGGGGTTGTTGTAGATGACAAAGGCTTCCCGAAGGTTTACTGCTGGAGTTAATAGCAGAGCCCCATCGCCGGGACTCGAACCGCCCAAAGCCGGAAGTACGCCGGATACAGTGCCTCCGGTAATACCGGGGATAAGTTGATCGGCTGCTGGAACCCCGCTGCTGGGATCGAACAGCGCCCCGTCGTTTCCCCCGTAAATCCAAGGCCCCCTAACTGTGGAGTTTTTGAAAGTTTCGTTAACTAATGTGCCGAGGGTGTAAGGGTAGGCTTCGAGCACTTCTTTTTCAATGGCGATACTCGCCTTTATTTCCCCTGTCGCAAACTTTAATTGCCAGTCGCCGCCGAGTGCCGCACTCCCCGTCAAGTTGTCGGAAGCTGCAATATCTGCACCGACCATCAAGCTCAGCCGCCGCACGAAGGCCTCGCCGCTTTCCCCCGCTGCGACGCTGCACCCGAGTAACAAGATATCTCCTCTCTCGCTGAGGGCTTGTCCCCACTGCTGTAACAAATGGCTGTAGGTTTCTAAGTTGTCGCTGCACAGTTCGATCGATCCAAGTTGCACTCGGGCTTCTCGACCGTGAGAAACTATCTGAAGGCTGTCTAAATCGCTGCAATTAGCCAGAATTCTAGTAATTTGCTCGACTCCATCCAGCGTCGAGTCCAGTACAAATACCTCTGTATCGGCTGTTGCTCCTCTTGCCAAGCTGCCGCTGTTCTCTACTCTGGCATCGATGAACAATACATTTTTTACACTCAGGGCGCTCACCGACTCGGTTGCTCGTAAAAATTCTCTGTGGGGATGCCGAATTCCCGCGCCGCTATCTAGTTTATGGGACAGGAAACAATCTTCTGTTTTTACTTTTTTTATTGTTTTTTTGTGAGTGTAAACTGCTGTTTTTCGGGAGTTTTTGTCCGCAATCATTGCGGTGGAATCACATATGTTTGGGCTTAGGAAAAGTGATTTTTTGCAGATGCTTTGCATTGTCAAGTTGTCTCAATGATTGTAGATAAATTACCCAGTTCAAGATGATAATTATCACGTATTGAAAAGGTTGAATTGCAGACTAAGAGGCTCTGTTGCTTGACTTAGAGAAAGAGCAACAAGCGAATTTAACTCAACACAAAGCAGTGCTACCTTGATAGTTGATAGCATGGCAAATATCGCCGATAGAAACATTGAGGATTTAGAGTTTAAATCCCAATAATCTATCTATGGGGTGAGATTTTGCCTTCGACTTTCTTTTCTGTTAGCGAGTGTATCTGTTACACGCAGATCTCTTACATCGCGCAGTAGATAATAACAGGAGTTCTCAAAAATTTACTTGATGAGGTTTTCTGTAGATCGTCTAATGCACTTTATTTGCAGAGAATTTTCACTATTTCTGGACGCATAAAGGGGTTTGAGGGACGAAAAGACTTCGTGCAGCCCTTGCTCCCGGTAAAAAAGTCGCTTTCTTTGGTTTTGGTGCGCAGACCCTGTGGACAATAGCAACTAGACATTAATTAGGGTGTTATAGCCGTGACATAATTATGCCGGCCGTGCCCGAAGTGTCATTCAACTGAGATCTTGTACCATTCTCAATAACCTTTCTATGGGCGGCTTCTCCTGCCCACTCCACAAGAAAATACACTTTTTGTGGAACAGGTCGGAAATCCTGTTAAGCGAGAATGGTGGAACATATGAGATTCAATTGAAATTGGCATACCCTGTATCGACGAGGCGTCTTAAAAATTCATGACTTGCAGTCTGGAAATAGCAATCCTGGTTTGAGACTGTTTCGCTGCGATCGCAAAAACAGATTAGTGCCGCCCACAACTAACTTCTCAAACTGTCAACAAGCGAGTTTTCGAGCGGATTTCTGTTTAAAGTAAATGCTCGGGACAATCGTTCGTGCAGAATTTTTCATGATGTTTTGGAGAAACTGGCTTGGAAATTTGCCCGTCAGCTACTTGGGATTTTTGTTCGCTAATTTTCTTAACTGCAGGAGTTACGCCTAAGAGACTTGAAACCCAATTTATTTCTAAATTTCTCGTCGCCCAACCAAAGTTTATGGTCTAAGCCTGGTTTCCGATCGTAAGTCCTCAACTAGAAAAACACCGATTGCAATCCGCCAGTTATGGCAACTGTAACCCAGCAATACTGCTCGATTAGGTTTTAATTGCTGACTTTGGGCGCGGGTCGTCCAAAACAAGCTCCAAAAATAATCCTGACACGTAAGTACATATTAACTCACTGATTATTATATCAGCAAATGTGCCTACATACAACCCCCCATACAAGCTATATCTTTTCACCGCGAACGTCAAGAGCTCTGGATTGGTAGTACCGACAGTCTTGACATGGCCCAGAAGGATTGACAGCGCAGCGAATGTAATTAGAGCGGGCGTTATACTCGCAAGTGATATCGCCGATCGGATAACCGAGACCTTCTATGTAAGTGCGATCGGCAATTGCTAGTTGAGATCGCAGGGGTCTATTCGCTACCGCCAGCCTAGCCGCTGCAATTCTATCGCGGGCTTGGGTTTCGGCAGAGCGCATCACCCACAAAGACACCAGCGACGGAACTAAACCTATGAAAATTATCAGGAGAGCAGTTAGCACTTTTTCAGAGCTTATGTGGAGAATATTTGTTTTAATTTAGGCGATCGGCAACAGAAAATTATCTCCGAAACGACGGTTTTAAATTAGAAAAGTTCCCGACCAAATTTCCAACTATTATGCCGTTAACCGTTAAGCGTTAACCGTTTGCTGGCGGGTGAGGAGGGCGATCGCTGTTGGCGCCACTTTTTTCGTAAAGCGCATCGCCAGCACTCAACAAAGCCAGAAGCCCAGGTATGGTGTGATATTATGTCCGGTCAATTACCGCAATAAAATAGGTTTGTAGTGACGAATGCAAGTCCTCATAAAAATCAGAGGACTGGGATTCATCACTACAAACGCGAGATCGGTTATTGGACAGGACTAGAGATGAGAAACCGGGTCGAGTTCAAAAACAACCAAACCAGAAAAGGGCGCAGCTATTGTTTGAGAAACTCGGTTTCTCTCAAAAACCAAAACTGTTAAACTTTAGCAACATCCCCCGCTAAATCCATCAACGAACCCGCACCTTCCACCTTAGCAACATCCAACAAAGTCTTTAAAACCGAATCTGGATTCAAACTAATCGAATCAATTCCCAACTCAACCAAGAATCGAGCAAACTCAGGATAATCGCTGGGCGCCTGACCGCAAATCCCAATCTTGCGGCCGTACTTCTTCGCCGCTTTAATGGCAATTTCTACCATTCGCTTGACAGCTTCATTCCGTTCGTCAAAGATGTGCGCGACTAAAGCAGAATCCCGGTCTAATCCTAATGTTAGCTGAGTTAAATCGTTAGAGCCGATCGAGAATCCGTCAAAAACTTGCGCGAATTCGTCAGCAAATATGACATTGCTCGGCAATTCGCACATCACATAGACTTGCAAGCCGTTTTCGCCCTTGACTAAACCGTGTTTTGCCATCTCTGCCAACACTTTTCGACCTTCCTCCGGGGTGCGACAAAATGGAATCATCGGAATCACATTTGTCAAGCCCATTTCGTCGCGAACTCGCTTCAATGCTTTGCATTCCAAAGCGTAAGCTTCGCGGTAATTCGGGTCGTAATAGCGAGAGGCGCCGCGCCACCCGATCATCGGGTTTTCTTCCTTGGGTTCAAACTGCCGCCCTCCCAAAAGATTAGCGTATTCGTTGCTCTTGAAATCGCTCATCCGCACGATGACTGGGTTGGGATAAAATGCGGCAGCAATTGTGGCAATTCCGTGGGCGAGTTTGTCGGTGAAGAAATCGGGTTTGTGTTGGTAAAGTGCTGTCAGTTCGGCAATTTCTTCCTTGACTGATTCATCTGCCAATTCGTCAAAGTGAATCAGTGCCAGCGGGTGTGCTTTAATGTGATTGGCAATGATAAATTCCAGCCGCGCCAAGCCTACGCCGTCGCAAGGAATTGCTGATAAACCAAAGGCTTCTTCTGGATTTCCGACATTCATTAAAATTTGAGTGCGGGTGCGGGGCAAATTCTCGATCGCAGTTTCTTGAATTTCAAAAGGAAGCAAACCGGCATAAACTTTGCCTTCGTCTCCTTCCGAACAAGAAACAGTGATTTCTTGATGGTTTTTTAAGATTTGGGTGGCGTCGCCGGTGCCGACAATGGCGGGAATCCCCATTTCTCGGGCGATGATCGCGGCGTGACAAGTGCGGCCGCCGGAATTGGTGACGATCGCACTTGCTTTTTTCATGATCGGTTCCCAATCCGGGTCTGTTTTGTTGGTGACAAGAACTTCTCCTGATTGAAATTCAGCGATTCTGTGAACATCTAAAATCACGCGGGCTTTGCCTTGTCCGATTGATTCGCCAACGGCGCGTCCTTTTGCCAAAATTGCACTGGAACCTTGCAATTTGTAGTTGCGCAAAACTTTAGCCGACTTTTGAGATTGTACTGTTTCGGGTCGCGCTTGGACGATAAACAATTCGCCCGTATTGCCGTCTTTTGCCCACTCAATGTCCATCGGGGTATAAGTCCCGCGCACTTGGGAGTAGTGTTCTTCTATGACTACAGCCCACTCTGCTAGTTGCAGAATTTCATCATCTTGTATGGCAAATTTATTTTTTTCTGCTGCTATCACAGATACGTTTTTTGTGTATTTAGAACCGCCGATATCGTACACCATTTTGAGTGTTTTGCTGCCGAGGCGTTTGTCTAAAATCGGCCGAAAACCTTGTTTTAATGTTGGTTTAAAGACGAAGTATTCGTCGGGGTTGACGGCGCCTTGGACGACGTTTTCGCCTAATCCGTAGGCGGCGGTGACTAATACGGCGTTTTTGAATCCGGTTTCGGTGTCGATGCTGAACATGACGCCGGAGGATGCTAAGTCCGATCGCACCATTTTTTGTACGCCGACAGATAAGGCGACTTCAAAGTGGTCGAAACCCCGCTGTTGGCGGTAGGAAATCGCTCTGTCGGTGAATATGGAGGCGAAGCATTTGTGACAGCATTCGAGGACGCCAGCGCAAGCTTGGACGTTGAGGTAGGTTTCTTGCTGTCCCGCGAAACTAGCGTCTGGTAAGTCTTCGGCGGTGGCGGAGGAACGTACTGCTACGTCGGTACTGTCGCCGTAGCGATCGCACAATTTCTCGTAAGCATCCGCAATCGCAGCTTGCAATTCTCGCGGAAACGGCGTGTCGAGAATCAGTGCCCGCGCTTGCTTGCCTTTTTGTCGCAGGTTTTGCAGATCTTCTACGTCTAAATCGGCAAAAATTTCGCGCAATTTAGCTTCTAAACCCGCCGACTCGATGAAGTAGCGGTAAGCGTGTGCTGTTGTTGCAAATCCGTTGGGAACTCTGACTCCTTTGGGGGTTAATTGTTGAATCATTTCGCCCAAAGAAGCATTTTTCCCGCCTACTAATGAGATGTCGGCGATGCCGACTTCATCAAACCACAATACTAAGGCTTTTTCTTTCGGAATAAAAACGGGTTTTTGTTGAATTGCTAATTTGTCCAGCATTGCTTTTTTCCTCTCAACTTCCGCTCAATTAGATACCTAGACAGCAAACAATTTACTGTCAAAGCAGTTTCAATTCACTGTCAATTTTTAAAACGTAGTTTTGTTGCGAAAAATATCTAATTTTTTCTGAGGCTGTCTCTAGCAGGCTTTTTGATCCCCTCTATTTCAAGAGTATCACTTTTTCGGTAAATAGCAAGAGCTGTGGAGAAAATTTATTTGATTGCAAAAAGTAAAGAAATGGCTGTGATGAGTTTAAGTAAGCTATCATAAAATAACTGGTAAAAATGTGAATATCAAAGATAGTTCCCACCGCTTTTTTGGCGCTGAGCGCACATTTGTGCGGGGATAGCGCTCGAATTGTATTGGTAGCGGAATCGAATGGCAACAAAGGGTGGGTTTCGATCGCGCGATCGGCTGACCCGCCCAAAAACGGATACTTGTGAACGACACGAGTCGTGAGCCGGCCAAAATTTTAGACCCTTGTTCAAGCTCCCCGATTCATCTGTGGAGTAAATCTAAAATTTAAAATCTAAAATCGGCTGACCGGGGCGATCGCCCAAAAAACACAACACGAAGCAGCTTAGTTTCCTCCTGAAACCGAGCATCTAAAAACCGTTAAAATTTTCCCTCTAATTGCGTTGACCTAGTTAGAGAAAAAACACAGTCGCATAGAGTCGATTGTAATTCTTGAACCAGGGAGTTTTTAACTTGGAGCGGCGGTATTTTTGGCGATGCAATTATTTATATGCTATAATAGTTATCTCGACTGCCTTATGACAAAAAACAAGGTGTATGATATCAGTTTTGAGCTCAGCCGCACAGCGAAACGGCTTTAAAGTTCTTCTAGTCGAAGACAATCAAGCCGAAGCCGATCTGATCGAAGAATTATTATTAGAAACAAAAGTTAGCAGGTCCGAGCGCCAAAGGCTGTCAGTAAGCTGTACCGATCGTCTCAGCAAAGCGCAGCAACTTTTGATCGGCGAACATTTTGATGTGATTTTACTAGACCTTTCGCTGCCCGACAGCCAAGACTTAAGTACAATTGTCAAAATACAAGAATACAGCCTAAATACTCCGATTGTCGTACTGACAGCACGCAACGATGAAGAACTTGCCATACAGTCAATCCAAGCCGGAGCTCAGGATTATCTAGTCAAGCGAAACATCGACAGCGAAGTGTTAATTCGATCGCTCCGCTACGCAGTCGAGCGGCAGCACAACCAAGAAGCTTTGCGCAAAAGCGAAGAAAAATATCGCTCGGTAGTCGAGAATTCTCTCGTTGGGATTGCCATTCTTGCTCCTCCACTTTCCCCCTCAGAACCCGAAAAATGTCGGTGTTTGGAAGTGAACGATGCTTTGTGCGACTTGCTGGGATACGATCGCCAAGATTTTTTCCACGAAAATTGGCAGCGGTGGGGTTTTCCTGAAGACAGGCAAGCTAGTGTAGAGCAGTTAAATAAAATTTTTGCAGGGGACAGCGAAGGCTATGTTTTAGACAAAAGGTGGCGCAGAAAAGACGGAACAACAGTTTATACTAGAGTTTCCCTGCGCTGTATTCGCGGCCGGGACGGCTCCATCGACCGGATGATTAAAGTAATCTTGGATGTGAGCGATCGCTACCATTACGAAGCTAAATTAAAAGCATCAGAAGATTTTTTAAATCACACGATTAATGCTACTCCCGACCCGATTTTTGTCAAAGACGAGCAGCACAGGTGGGTCGTATTAAACGACGCTTTTTGTGACTTGATGGGAAAAAGGCGACAAGAACTGATCGGTAAATCGGGATACGAATTTTTGTCACCAGCAAAAGCCCAAAAATTTTGGCAAAAAGACGAAGAAGTATTCAGAACTGGCATCGCTGAAGAAACGGAAGACAAATTTACAGACAGAGACGGAAAAAAACGCATTATTTCGATTAAAAAAAGTGTATTTAAAGCAACTGACAGCAGTAAAATGTTAGTCGGCACTATTCGAGATGTCACAGAGTACAAGCAGCAACAATTAGCTTTGAAAGAGAGCGAAGCTAGATTGCAAAAAATGGCATCCAACGTGCCGGGAATGATTTATCAATTCCGGTTAGAGCCGGGGGGGAGAAAGTATTTTACTTACGTTTCTTCTGGCAGCAAGAAACTTTACCAATTAGAAGCGAAAGAGATAGAAAAAAAGAAAAATTTTGCTTATGAAACAATTCATCCAGATGACCTCACAGGCTTTGAAAAATCGATAAAAATTTCAGCAATGACTCTGCAACCTTGGCAGCACCAGTGGCGACAAATTATCCAGGGCAAAGTGAAGTGGCTGCAAGGTGCCTCGAAGCCAGAAATGCAAGCAAACGGTGATATCGTTTGGGACGGTTTGGTGATGGATGTTACGGAATTAAAACAAACCCAGCAAGACCGCGATCGATTTTTTAATCTCTCGCTTGATTTACTTTGCATTGCAGGTTTGGACGGCTATTTCAAACGCTTAAACCCGGCTTGGTCAAATGTAGTAGGTTACAGCAGCGATGAAATGCTAGCCCAACCTTTTATAGAGTTCGTGCATCTAGAAGACCGAGAAATAACTATAGCTGAATTAGAAAAAATTAAAAATGGCAATCCGATTATTAACTTAGAAAACCGCTATCTTTGCCAAGATGGCACTTATAAATGGCTGTCGTGGACGGCTTCGCCGTTTGCAGAAGAAGGTTTGATGTATGCAGTTGCTCGCGACGTTACATTTAGCAAGCAAGCTGAAGCTGAACTGCGCAAGAGCGAAGCCACCAACCGCGCTCTTTTAAATGCGATACCGGACATGATATTTCGCTGTCGGGCAGACGGCACTTTTGTAGACTTCAAACCTGCCAAAGATTTCGAGAATATCCTACCGAAAATAAGAGTAATCGGTCAAAAAGCACAAGACATATTGCCTGCTGCTTTTGCTGAAAAAATCTTGTCCGGCAATCAACAAGCGATCGATACCGGGGAGATTCAAGTCGTAGAATATCAAATGCCAGTTAATGGTGAACTTTACGATTTTGAAGCGAGAATTGTTTTCTGCCCCGATGACGAAATTATTGCGATCGTCCGCGACATCACTCAACGCAAACGATCCGAGTCATTACTCCACAGGCAAGCAGCAGCAATGGCCCAAGCTTCCGAAGGTATCGCCATAATCAGTGCGAGGGAAGAGGTGATTTATTGCAACGCAGCCCAACTCAAAATCTACGGTTACGACTCTCTTGAAGAAATCTTAGGTGAAAGTTGGAAAATATTCTACGAAGGTGCAGAACTGCAAAGGTTCGAGCAAGAAGTCATGCCGGCTTTAGTGCAGAAAGGTTGTTACAGCACCGAAGCAGTAGGATGCCGCCGCGACCGATCGAAAGTCCCTATAGATGTCTCCCTGACAATGCTGCCCGGCGGGGAAACCATTTGCATTGTTCGTGATATTTCCCAAAGAAAACAAACAGAAGCAGCACTGCGAGAAAGCCAGCGGTTCACTCAACAAATTGCTGGGGCAAGTCCTAATATGTTGTATGTTTACGACTTAATAGAACAAAAAACTATCTATGCGAACGATTCTATCTACCAGATTCTCGGGTATACAGTAGAGGAGATTCAGGCAATCGGGCCGTGGATGATGTCAACTTTAATGCACCCGGAAGATTCAATCAAAATACCTGATTATTTACAGCAAGTCGAAACGGGTACGGAAGGGGATATCTTTGAAATTGAATACCGAATCAGGCACAAGGATGGTTCTTGGCGCTGGATTGTCAGCCGAGATACTGTATTTGCGAAAACAGCAGACGGCAAGTTAAAACAAATTCTCGGGACGGGAACTGATATTACAGAAAGCAAGCAAGCAGAAGATGAAATAAAGCTGTTGCTGGCAGCAACTCAAGCAATTAGTCAGTCTGTCGATTTTCACAGCGCCCTCGCAGATATCCTGCGGTTGCTGTGCAATGCGATCGGCTGGAATTTTGCGGAAGCCTGGATACCGGATGCTAACGCTACTTTTTTGGAACACAGCGAAACTTGGTACGCTAGCGATCGCGATTTAGATAGGTTCGGCCGCGAAAGTAAAAAAATTAGATTCGCCACCGGAGTGGGGGTACCCGGACGGATTTGGTCAACCCGAAAAGTAGAATGGATTGAAGATATTTCTGTAGCCAAAAGTTATCTTTTTGCCCGATCGCAAATGGCGACAGCATTGGGATTGAAAAGTTGTTTCGGAGTGCCAATTTGCGCTAGCTCAAATGTGCTGGCAGTTTTAGTATTCTGCAAGCGCGATCGATCGGTTATGGAACCGCGTATAGTAGAGTTGGTCAAGGCAGTAGCTACTCAGTTGGGCGCTCATATTCAGCGCAAACAAGCCGAAGAAGAGTTGCGGAAAAGTGAAGAACGCTGGCAGTTAGTTCTCAAAGGCAATCAAGACGGAATTTGGGATATGGATCTTCAAACAAATGAAGCTTTTCGATCTGCTCGCTGGCAAGAAATTATCGGTTACACAGACGGCGAAATCGACAGCAGCAACTACGCATGGATCGATCGCATCCATCAAGACGATCGCTCGCGAGTGCAAGCAGCGATCCAAAATTATCTCGATCGCCAAACCCCCAATTACGCCGCCGAATACCGCTTGCAGTGCAAAGACGGCAGCTATAAATGGGTGCTCGCCCGCGCTCAAGCAGTGTGGGACAAAGCCGGCAATCCCCTGCGGATGGTGGGTTCGATGACGGATATCAGCGATCGCAAAGCAGCAGAATTAGCATTGCTGCGGGTCACTCAAGCCGTCGAAAGTACCAGCGACGCGATCGTGATCGCCGACTTAAAAGGGCTGTCTATTTACCACAATCAAGCCTTTATTCAGCGTTACGGCTACACAGTGGAAGAACTCAACGATCTTGCCGATATCGCCGTGCTTTACGTCCGACCTAAAAGTTATAAACTAATTTATAAAAATCTTCGCAAAGGTCGCTCTTGGTCTGGCGAAGTTGCGCTGCAAACTAAGAGCGGCGAATCTGTTACTGCTTTGGTGCGAGCCGACAGCATTCAAGATATAAATGGTCATTCAATCGGCTTAGTGGGAGTTATTACAGACATCACAAAACGCAAAGAATCTGAAATGATTTTGCACCAGAGATTAAAGCGCGAACAGTTGGCAGTAGCTATGCTGGAACGCATTAGATATTCTCTCAATTTAGAAGAAATTCTCACCAAAAGTGTCGAAGAGGTGCGGCAATTTTTGCAAGTAGACCGCACTGTTATTTACCAATTCAATCCGGATGGGAGTGGGTTTATTGCTGTCGAGTCTGTTGCGGAAAATGTCCGACCAATTGTAGGAATGAAAATTCATGACCCCTGTTTTGGGAAAGCCTACGTTACTCTTTACCAAGACGGCAGAATTACAGCCGCAGAAGATGTTTACAATGCCGGCATGGCCGAGTGCCACTTGAGTTTGTTGACTGGGCTAGACGTGAGAGCGAATCTGGTAGTGCCAATTGTGCAAGGCAAAAACTTGTGGGGGCTGTTAATTGCCCACCACTGCACAGGCCCGCGTCCCTGGCAGCAATTGGAGGCAGAGTGCCTGAAACAATTGGGGGTGCAGTTGGCGATCGCCATTCAGCAATCGACGCTTTTTGAACAAGCACAAACCGAAATTGCCGAGCGCAAGCTTGCAGAAGCAGCCCTGCAATTAGCTAAAGAAGCCGCGGAATCGGCTAACCGCGCTAAAAGCGACTTTCTCGCCAACATGAGCCACGAGTTGCGGACGCCTTTGAACGGGATTTTGGGATACATTCAACTGCTCAAACTGGATAAAAATTTTACCGCCGACCAGCAAGACAGTCTCAACAACATTAACCAGTGCGGCAACCACCTGCTGATGCTGATTAATGATGTTTTAGACCTCTCGAAAATCGAAGCTCGTAAAATGGAACTGTCACCGGCGAACGTGCATTTTCCCAGCTTTGTTAAAAGTATTGTTGATTTGTTCCAGATGCGATCGGATCAAAAAGGAATTGCCTTTAATTACGAGCAGGTTTCGGCTCTGCCAGACGCCATTTTGGTTGACGAAAAAAGGTTGCGTCAAGTTTTGATTAATTTGCTCAGCAATGCCGTTAAGTTTACGGACAGCGGCGGCGTTACATTCAAAGTCGGCTATGCAGAAAATTCAGCCGAAAATTATCGTCAAATTAACGGCGAAAATTCGAGTTTAACAGCGGAAGTTGCCACTCAAACAATCAATTTGACCGCAAAGTTAGACGCGCAGCCAATGTCGCTCTCGCCGCTGGCAACAAAACAAGCGTCCGAGGTGATAACAGTAGCAAATAATGGCGATCGTGGCTCTACCGCTAAAATCCGCTTTCAAATCGAAGATACCGGAATTGGCATCAGGCAGAATAAATTAGAAGAAATATTTTTGCCTTTTCATCAAGTGGGCGATCGTAGCAATTTCGTCGAAGGTACCGGACTGGGACTTTCCATCAGCCAAAAATTAGTCAAAATGATGGGTAGCCAAATTCGCGTCCAAAGTACCTCCGGCAAAGGCAGCATATTTTGGTTGGATCTAGACTTGCCGGCACTCGCCCAGTCTTCTGAACTCCCCTCCACCCAAGAAAAACGCCGGCTTGTCGGTTTTAGCGGCCGCCAGCGGAAAGTGCTCGTCGTGGACGATCACGAAGTAAATCGCGCCCTGCTACAGAGGCTGCTTACTCGTTTGGGCTTTGAAATTGCAGAAGCTACAGACGGCAAAGACTGCATACACAAAGCACAGGAATTTCTACCGGATATAATTTTAATGGATTTGCTGATGCCCGTAATGGACGGTTGGGAAGCTACCAGGCGGCTGCGACAGTTGCCGGAATTAAAAGATGTGGTTATCCTTGCTTTGTCCGCTAACGTTTACGAGACTACCAGGCAACAGAGTCTACTTGCAGGTTGCGATAGTTTTCTCACCAAACCGATTCAAACTAAAGAGCTTTTAGAATTATTGCGCCTGCATTTGAGACTAGAATGGGTTTACGAAGAAGGAGGAGAAACCAAAAAGCGGAAAGCTCAAACCCCCACAGCATCATCTGAGATTGCTGCTGCTGACTCAACGATAGTGTCTCCTCCCTCAGAATCAGTCTTGGCATTGTTAAGATTGGCTGCAATGGGCGATATTGAAGCTATTCTGGAAGAAACTGCTAAACTCCAACATTCTGACCCGACATTAGTGCCTTTCGTTCATCACCTGCGCCAACTTACTAAAGGATTTCAGCTCAAGCAAATTCGAGATTTTTTGAAGGAACATTTGTCCTAAAATTGACTGTAGCTAACAGACAACTCAAAATCAGTTAAATCTCGCGCCCAGAGTACCATTCTCAATCAGGGACTCTGGGTTCCCGCGAAGTGACAACTTAATTTGCTTGTGGAATCCGCACTCGCAGCCCGCTCCTAAAAGGGTTATCCTAAATAGAAGCATCTAAGAAGCAACCGGGTTTCTAGAGCAGCATAAAATCCCTTGAATCTGATTTAAATTCACAACCCAAAACTCTAAACTCAAAAATTTAAATGTTTCCCTTTAATATGAACGATAAGAATTCCGAAAGAAGCATCATACTAATTGTAGATGACAACCAAACAAATCTTGACGTACTTTTCGAGCTGTTAAGGAATTACGGGTTTAAAGTATTAGTGGCTCTCGACGGCGAAAGTGCGATCGAACAAATTGAATACATCCATCCAGACTTAATTCTTTTGGATATCATGATGCCAGGAATTGATGGTTTTGAAACTTGCCTGCGTTTGAAAGCAGACACGTCAACGCGAGACATTCCCATTATATTTATGAGCGCCCTTTCCGATACGCTTGATAAAGTAAAAGGCTTTCAAACAGGAGCCGTTGACTACATCACTAAGCCTTTCCAGCACGAAGAAGTGTTGAGCCGCATTCAAACTCACTTGACAATCCGCAGCTTGCAAAAAAAACTCGAAGAAAAAAACCTCGAACTTGCCCACCTCAATCAAAACCTAGAAAGACTTGTCGAACAAAAAACCAAGCAATTAATCGACCAGGAAAAAACAGCGATCATCGGACGTTTGACCCAGGGAATGGTGCACAACCTCAAAAGTCCGCTGCAAGTGATCCAGACTAGCGTCGATTTGATTGAAACAAAAGCCACAAAAATTCAAGATGAGTCTCTGTTTAATTATACTAAGTATATTTTCCAAGCTGTCGCAAAAATCAATCAGATCATGGATACTCTAATGATGAAAAGCAGAAAAGAGCAAAAGCAAGATTTGCACTCTGTGAATATCAACGATTTAGTGCAGCGAGAAGTTCAGCTATTGGAAGGCAACCTGTATTTTAAAAATAAGATTAGAAAAAAATATTTTTATGACGAAGAAATTGCCAGCATTCCCTTAATTTATTCCTATATATCTCAAGTATTTTATAATTTAATTAATAATGCAATGGATGCTATGTGGGAAAAGAAAAGCAGGGAACTAACTATCGTGACTCGGCAAGACGACTCGAACATATACATGGATATTGCAGATACGGGATGTGGCATATCATCAGAAGATTTGTCAAAAGTTTTTGACCCTTTTTACACATCCAAGCCACCTAAAGGCGAGGAAAAGACCGAAGGCGAACCGACAGGAACTGGCCTCGGACTTTATACTTGTATTGAACTTTTAAAACCTTTTAACGGTGAAATTGCTATTAGCAGCAATGTCGGCCAAGGCAGCGTGTTTACAGTTGTGCTGCCCAAACCGCCGAAAACTTAATTGACTCAAATGAGTAAAATTCTGTTCGGTTAGACAACCGTCATTAAGTTCGTAATTAGGTTCATATTAAGGACTGCAAGTCTTGGTTAATCCAGAAATAGAGGACTTGCATTGCTCAATACAAACAGGTGCTAATTGCGGGCAATTAACTGAACACTATCTCACAGCGTGTCCGTAAATTAACGCTAATTCTCGTAGGTTCGTAGTAATACCTGTTTGCAAAAAGAATGTAACTTTAGGCAAGCTTCAAACCGCAATTTGAAATAAAAAATAAAATGGTATAAATAAGGAATGCAAGTCCTGATTTGTCCGCGCTCTTTTGCCTTGCCCCTTGCTATTCGCCTGCCAAAGGTTGTAAATTAAAACAGAGTGGAATTGCAACATTGGTAAAAGTATGATTGTGTTGGGTACTAGGTTTGGGGCGAGGCGGACAACTGGCAGCGGATAACTCAATTCTACAAATAAATCAGGAGGTTTGCTAGCACCCCGCACACCCTCAAGCCTGCGCTTTAAGTTCCCCAATTAATGATCTAGGTAACTGCATCCCCTGCTGAGATTTTTTTATTACTAAAAAATAGCCAATGACATCTGTTTTTGAGTCAACTTTAACGCCTGCTTGCTTGAAAGTTCTTTTAGTAGAAGACTGTGCAGAAGATGCAGAACTCATTCAAGAACTGCTGTCAGAGCGCCCACAGGCACTATCAATTGATTTGGCCTATGTAGTTAGTCTCCAGGAAGCTATAGAAATTTTAAGCAGCGAGATTTTTGATGTAATTTTATTAGACCTTTCACTTCCTGATAGCCAAAAATTTAATACTCTTTTCCGGCTGCAAGATTGCGGTATAAATATTCCGATCGTCATTCTGACAGCCGCCGATGACGAAGAACTAGCTGTCGAGTTAATTGCCGCCGGCGCCCAAGATTATCTGGTGAAAAGACAAGTAGACCGCCAGGTGCTGGTGCGGACGCTCAGGTGCGCGATCGCCCGCCAAAAACGGCAAGCAGAATGGCATAAAAGTCAAGAAAAATACCAGCAGGTTGTTCACAATATCAAAGAAGTCGTTTTTGAAACAAATGCTGCTGGCAATTGGACTTTTCTCAATCCGGCTTGGACGGAAATTACCGGATTTACTCTTGATGAAAGCTTAGGAAGCTCTTGTTTGAGTTACATTCATTCTGACGATCAATACCAATATTTAAATTCGTTTAGGGGCTTGAAGGAAAATCAAGAAATATCTTGTTGCTATCAAATTCGATATCTTACCAAAGATGGCGATATTCGCTGGGGGGAAGTTCAAGAATTTTTGATGTTTGGCTGGAACGGCGCGGCGCAGGGGACGACAGGAACTATCAACGATATTACGGATAAAATTTTAGCACTCTCAGAACTCGAAGCTAGTAAAAAGTTTTTGAATTATACGATCGATGCAGTTGCAGACCCAATTTTTGTCAAGGACGAACAGCACCGCTGGATACTGTTAAATAATGCTTTTTGCAAGCTAATCGGCAAGCAACGCGAGGAACTTCTGGGCAACTCTGATTACGACTTTTTCCCAAAACAAGAAGCTGAATTTTTTTGGCAGACTGACCAGCAAGTATTTAGGACGGGGAAAGAAAACGAGACCGAGGAAATATTTACGGACGCCAGCGGTGCAAAGCACATTCTGTCTACTAAAAAAACTGTCTTTGAAAATACCGACGGCAGTAAAATTCTCGTCGGGATAATTCGAGATATCACTCAGGATAGGCGCAAACAATTAGCGCAGCAAGAAAGCGAAGCTAGACTGCGGCAAATTGCTGCCAATTTGCAGGGAATAATTTATCAATTTCGCTTCTCAACAGACGAAAAAAAAAGTTTTCCTTATATTTCTTCTGCCAGCCGCAATTTATATGAATTAGCACCAGAAAAAATTCAGCAGAATCCTCAACTCCTTTTTAGTTTTATTCATCCAGACGACCGCCAAAGATTTGAAGAATCTATTGCTGTTTCTGCGGCAAATATGCAGCCCGGGCTTCAGGAATGGCGCGCGATTGTGCCGTCGGGAAAATTTAAGTGGATACAAGGGGTTGTGAAACCGGAACGAGTTGATTGTCCTAGTGAAATAGGGCAGGAAGGGGATATAGTTTGGGAAGGCATGGTGCTGGATATTACTGATTTAAAACAGGCAGAAGCAGCTTTGCGGGAGAGCGAAGCAAGATTTCGATCGCTCGTTGAGAATATCCCCGGCGCTATCGGCCGCAGCTTATATGATGCTGATGAAACGATGGTATTTATCAGCGATGAAATTGAGGCAATTAGCGGCTATCCTGCTGAGGATTTTATTCACAACAACCGCTGGAGTTTTGCTAGCCTCATCCATAAGGCAGACAAGGAAATAGTCGAGCGACAAGTCAGTGCAGCAGTAGAGTCGAAACAGCCGTACCATATAGAATACCGGATTGTTCGCGCTGACGGTGCGGTGCGGTGGATGTCGGAAAGAGGTAGGCCAACTTACAATCTAGAAGGGCTGGTTTTGTGGATAGACAGAGCGATTTTTGACATTACCGATCGCAAACAAGCCGACCTGAGTCTGTGCCTGGTAACTCAAGCTGTAGACAGCGCTAGTGATGCGATCGCGATCGCTGATTTGGACGGTTATTCCGTTTATCACAATCAAGCATTTATTCAGCGCTACGGCTATACAGTTGAGGAACTAAATAATGCCGGCGGCCCAGCAGTAATGTACGCCAAATCTCAAGATTTGAGAAAGTTATTTAAGGTGCTGCGGAAAGGTTTTTCCTGGAACACTGAAATTGAAATCAAGACTAAAAGTGGCGAAATTGTTGAAAGTTTATTGCGAGCTGACTGCATTAAAGATACCGCGCTTCAACCAATAGGAATGATAGCCATAATTGCCGAACTCACAGAACTAAAACGCACCGAATCGGCATTAAAGCTCAGTCAAGAGCGATTGCAGTTGGCGGTTTCAGGCAGCTCTTTGGGGCTGTGGGATTGGAATATAGCTACTGGCGAAACTTATTTCGACTTTCATTGGAAATCAATGCTCGGTTACGCAGAAACAGAAATTGAAAATAACCTCCAGGGTTGGGAAAGTTTGCTGCATCCCGAAGACCGACCGAAGGTAAAGGAATCTTTAAATTCCTATTTGGAAAGTGAGACTGAGATCTATGAATTTGAATTTCGGATGCTCAACAAAGCGGGCAATTGGCAGTGGATTATGGCGATGGGCAAGGTAGTCGAGTACGACGAATGGGGTGCGCCGTTGCGGATAACAGGCACTCACAAAGATATCAGCGCCCGCGTTGCTGCAGAAGCGGAAAAAACGCAGTTGATCGCATCTCTGCAACAACTTGCCGAACAGTTGCAAGCAGCGCAAAAAATAGCCCGCATCGGCAATTGGGAATTCGATATTGAGGCAGGAATTATTACTTGGTCGGAAGAACTGTTTCGAGTTTACGGTCGAGAATTGAATCGCCCGCCGACAATGGAAGAACTTTTAGAGCAAATTCATCCCGATGACAAAGAAAGGTTTACACAAGTTGTGCACAAGGCAGTGACTGAAGGGACAGCTTACGATATCGACCACCGCATCTATTTTCCATCAGGAGAAATCAGGCACGTTAACGCTAAAGGACAAGCTGTTAAAAATGAGTTGGGTGAGGTGGTGCGGCTGTTTGGCACGGCAATGGACATTACCCATCGCAAAAAATCAGAAATTGCTTTGCAAGAAAGCGAACAGCGATTTCGAGCTGTATTTGAACAAGCGGCGATCGGCATTGTTAAAGTGTGGCCAGACGGTCAATTTTTGAAGGCCAATCAAGGCTTTTGCAATATTGTCGGATACTCAGATTTGGAAGTGAAAGCGCGAAATGTTGGGGATATTTCTCACCCGGAAGATGTAGCAGCCGATGTCGAGTCCCGCGACAGACTGTTAGCTGGAGAAATCTTGAATTATTCAATTGAGAAACGCTTTGTTCGCAAAGACAGTTCATTTGTTTGGACTAATGTGAGTGTATCTTTAGTGCGAGATGGGTTGGGGAAACCGAGCTACTTAATTGGTATGATTGAAGATATTAGCCCTCGCAAACTTGCCGAGGCTATCTTGCGCCAGCAATTAAAGCGAGAACGCTTGGTGGTAGGGATGCTGGAACGCATTCGCTCTTCTCTAAATTTAGAAGAGATTTTGACAAAAACTGTTGCTGAAGTACGGCAGTTTTTGCAAACAGACCGGACAGTTATTTATCGCTTTAATCCCGATTGGAGCGGTTTTGTAACTGTCGAGTCGGTGGACAAAAATTGGCAGTCGATTCAAGGAATAACTATTAATGATTCTTGGTTTGAAGACAGCTATGCTTCTGCTTACGAACACGGACGCGCTGTAGCTGTGGATGATATTTATAAAGCCGATATTTCCCAGTGCTACATTAATTTATTAAGTCAATTTCAGGTGCGAGCTAATTTGGTAGTGCCGATTTTGCAAGGCGAGAAGTTGTGGGGGTTATTAATTGCCCACGAGTGCGCGGGCAGCCGCCGCTGGCTGGAAATTGAGGTCGAGTGTCTCAAACAGATTAGCGTGCAGTTGGCGATCGCGATCCAGCAATCGATGCTGTTTGAGCAAGCACAAACTGAAATTGCCGATCGCAAACAAGCCGAGTCAGCTTTGCAGGAATCGGAAGCGCGAGAACGTTCAAAAGCGCTAGAGTTAGAAGCAGCTATTAACAAACTCAGAACCACTCAAGCTCAGCTCGTTCAAAATGAAAAAATGGTGAGTTTGGGTCAGTTAGTTGCTGGTGTTGCTCACGAAATTAATAACCCCGTTAGCTTTATTCACGGTAATCTCAGTCCGGCTCGCAATTACACTTTAGATTTGCTGGAATTGATTAAACTTTACCAGAATTACTGTCCTAATCCTCCAGCCCAAGTCTTGGAGAAAATTGATGAAATAGACTTGGATTATATTGCTGAGGATTCCCCGAAATTGTTTAATTCGATGCAAGTAGGAACAGAGCGAATTGTCGAGATCGTGAAATCCTTGCGCAACTTTTCCCGCTTGGACGAGTCTGCTGGAAAGTCGGTCAACATTCACGAGGGAATTGATAGCACTTTGATGATTTTGCAAAACCGGTTAAAATCTCACAGCAGCCATCCGGGGATTCAGATAGTTAAAGATTACCAACTATTACCGCAAATTGAATGTTTTCCGGGCGAGTTGAATCAGGTATTTATGAATATTTTGATTAATGCGATCGATGCTTTGGAAGAACGGGACAAGCAGCGTCCGATCGAGGAGTGCGATCGACATCCCAGCACGATCGCTATTCGCAGTTATCAGGCTGCTGCGGGCTTCGTAGCGGTATCTATTGCCGACAACGGGCTGGGGATACCGGACTCGGTGCGATCGAGGCTGTTTGACCCGTTTTTCACAACTAAACCTGTAGGCAAGGGAACGGGTTTGGGACTGTCGATTTCTCACTCGATTATAGTCGATCGGCACGGCGGTCGATTGAGCTGTATTTCGACACTAGGAAAGGGAGCGGAGTTTTTGATCGAAATTCCACTGCGGCCGAATTTAACTGGTACGAGATCGAAGAAAGGGGGAATAAATTAGGAATTGGTAATTGGAAATTGCGCAGCAGTAATGAGTAATATCAAATACGGTAACATTGGAATTATAACCTGCAAGCGAGCATTCCGCTCGCTCCGGCTCACTCGATCGCGTCCGGCTCTCACGGCACTCGGAAAGTTCTTATTCCGATGCACAGGTTAACGATATGAGTTGTGAGTTGTGAGGGAAAAATTAAACACGATATTACCAATTACCAATTACCAATTACTAATTAGCAATTACCTTCAACTTTTACATAAAAATCGGGGAAGATTCCCAGTTACTTCTGGCGTGACAAATGCGATTTTTGCCTTCGGTTTTGGCTTGATAAAGGGCGCTGTCAGCGCTGCGAATTAGGGTGTCGGGAGATTCCTGGGCAGAAGGAATCGCCGTAGCACTGCCGCAACTGAGGGTAACGTATGGGCCGATCGGCGATCGCGCGTGGGGCAGTTTCAAGCTGGCGATGCCGTCGCAAATTTTCCGGGCGACAATGTTTGCCCCTTCGGCGCTAGTGTTGGGCAGCACTACGGCAAATTCTTCGCCACCGTAGCGGGCGGCCAAATCCCCAGCCCGGTTGGTGGCCCTGGCGATCGCCCCGGCAACTTGGTGCAAACAATCGTCCCCGCCGAGGTGCCCATAAAATTCGTTGTAAAGTTTAAAAAAATCGAGGTCAAACATAATTAAAGACAGCGGCAGTTCTTCTCTTGCCAATCTGCGCCATTCTAATCTCAAAACGCGATCGAACTGGCGACGATTGGCAATGCCAGTCAGTCCGTCAGTAGTTGCCAGTTGCTGCAATTTTTGATTGGCTATTGCTAGCTGGCGGTAAAGTTGAGATTGTTCGATCGCGATCGCCATTTGATTTGCCAACTGCTGTAAAAAATCTATTTCCCACTGCTGCCATTCCCTGACACCGCTGCAATTGTATGCTGTCAGCATTCCCCACAAACTATTGCCATTTTGTCCGATCGAAGCCGCCGCACTTGAACCATGCGCCTGCGGTTTGCGACTCGCCGGCAGGCGGCACATATAATTTTCGGCTGCATCTTGATTTTTTTCGGCTTCCAAAACAGTGCTTTCTTGTGTTTTGTTTACCGTTTCCCAGTCGCCAGATTGCCAAATTGGAACGCTGACAACTGCTGTCATTTCACAATCTGCCAGCAATTCTTTGCAACTGCCAGCCAAGTCGGCAGCGCTGACATCTGCTATTGCTTGTACAGACTGGGATTCGACCAAAACACAGCATGACACCGCCAAAGCAGCACTAATATTTTGGTTTTCAATATAACCGCATGGCAAACCGTCACCTGCGACGATCGCACCTTTTTCCTCTTCCCCGTCGAGTTGAGACGACCAATTTTGGCAACGATAAATTAAAACGCGGTCTGTTTTGAGAAATTGGCGCACTTCTGCGACGGTACTTTGGAGAATGCTTGCCGCGTCTATTGAGGATCGAATATGTTCGATCATTTTGCCCAACAGCCGCTCTCGGAGGGCCTGCTGCCGCAATTGTTCTTCGATTTTCTGGCGTTCGATCGCGTAATGGATTGCCCGCACCAGCATTTCTCTGTGAAATTTTCCCTTTACCAAACAATCTTGAGCGCCCCACCGCAATACCGACAGCGCCGTATTTTCATCGTTGATCTCTGTCACCACCACAATTGGCACTGTGGGCCATCGCGCTTTCAAAACTGCGATCGCCTCGCATCCTCCCAAGCAGTCTGACAATGACAAATCTAATAGTACGGCGTCAAACTTTTCTTCTTCCAGACACCCGACTCCTATCTCCAGAGACTTAACCGTTTGGAGAAGAAATAGAGACTGGCTGAATGACCCTAAAAGGTCTTCGATCATGGTCGGAGCTGCCAGGTCATCCTCAACCAACAAAATTTTCAGACATTTGTTACGTGTTAACACAACTATAGCGTTCGGAGCGGGTCGAAGGAAACTTGTGAGTTTTGATAGCGATACTTGCGATCGGGCTAATATATCAGTTTATCAAATTTACTCTACACTCAAACTATCGATTTAGCCCTCAATTAAAGCTTACATATCCGGCGGGAGTGAAACGATTTCAAACCAATACTTACATAAAGTCTTCATTACTTCAAGCAATCCTTCAAAAGTGACTGGTTTGGATATGAAAGAATTTGCCCCCAAGCGATAGCAAAGCAAGATATCTCCCCTGCGGTGCGAAGTTGTGAGGATTACAACCGGAATTTGTTGCAAATGGGGGTCAGATCTGATCGAAGTTAGTGTTTCTAGCCCGTCAAGCCTCGGCATATTCAGATCCAAAAGTATCAGGTCTGCCTGGTGCCAATTGCTGCTACCAACATATTGACCGCGACGGTACAAGTAGTCTAGCACTTGTTCTCCATTTTCCACAAATTCGCTCCTAATTGCTAAACGAACTTCTCGAAGTGCTTCCTTCACCAAAAAGCGCGTGTCCTCGTCATCGTTTGCTATTAAAAGAGTAAATCTTTTCTTTTGATAATTCACGGCTTTGCCTCACTACGAATGGCTTTTGTGAGGTTGCGGGACTTTGAGCCGTGTCTGAGCGCCTGCAAAGCATCTATTGCCATCATCCGGCAAATCTGGCTGAGAACACTAAATTTGTGTTGCAGGAATTTACGGTTTTCGTGGATTTGCAAAGGTTTGCGAATTATGCTTGTTTCACTTGACAGTCTGTTCGAGTACCGGCTAGCTGCAAAGAAATCACAAATCCTTGTCCGCGAACTACTAGAGAAACTACTGCATCCCAAAGCAAGATGCTCTGGATACAATTGAAAAAAACTGACAATTCTTGCGCGCACCGCTGATTTATAACTTGTATAAGGATAGAGCTAATAGATTTATCGTGATTGATTTTTGGCTCGATGTCATCAGTGAATATGCTACACTTAATGACCATTTGTGTAAAGAAAACATAAAGCTATTTAAAGCTTAAGTAAAGAACGGCTGACTGCAGCAGGCGGACGGGTGACTTCACTTTGGTATAGGAATAGAAAAATAAAAAGTTGAACCTCGATTGAGTTCTGATTCTACCCAAAGGCGGCCGCCATGCCGATCGACAATTCTTTGACAAATCGCTAAACCGATACCAGTTCCTGAATACTGTTTTTGGGTGTGCAAGCGCTGAAAAATCTGAAAAATTCGCGGATGGTACTGTTCGGCAATCCCAATACCGTTATCTTGCACTGAAAAAACCCAGCTATCCCCCTGACGCGAAGCGCTGACGCGCACCATCGGCGCCTCGCTGCTGCGGTACTTAATGGCGTTGCCAATTAAATTTTGAAACAGTTGCAGGAGTTGAAAACTGTCACCTCTTACCCTTGGCAAATCGCCCTTAGTAACAGAAGCTTGATTTTGGCGGATGGCTAACTGCAAATTAGCGCAAGCATCCTCAAAAACCAGATTGCAATCTATCACATCAAAAGGTTTCTCACTGCGACCGACCCGCGAATATTGCAGCAAGTCATCAATCAGCGCCTGCATCCGCCCGCAAGAATTAACAATATTGCGGAGAAATTTATTTCCTTGGGCATCAAGTTGGTTGTGACAGCGGTTTTCTAATAGTTGAGCGTAGCCCGCAATCGTGCTCAAAGGCGCTTGCAAATCGTGAGAAGCCACGTAGGCAAACTGTTCGAGTTCGGCATTAGAACGAGTTAATTCTTGAGCGTAGCGGGTTTGAATGTCTAAACTCGCTTGCAGCAGTTCTTGTACCAGCTTGCGCTGGGAAATATCCTCGATCGCACAAATCAAATACTGCGGCGTCCCCTTGACATCGCGCATTGCCGAAACAGTAACATTCGCCCAGCGCACTGCCTCATCTTTGCAGATCAAACGCTTTTCCAGAGAAAAAGTTTTAATTTTCCCTGCTAACAGCGAACGCACATATTCTCTGTCAGCTTCGATGTCATCCGGGTGAGTAATTGCCTGCCAATTTTGCTGCAACAATTCCGATTCTGCATAGCGAACAATTTGGCAAAAACCGGGATTTACCCGCATAAATTGACCGCTAAGGGCGGTTTTAGCTATGCCGACCGCAGCTTGCTCGAATATCGCGCGGAAGCGTTCTTCGCTGTCTCGCAGGGCAATTTCTGCTCGTTTGCGCTCGGTAATGTTGCGAAATGTTACTGCCAAGCCATCGTTTAACTTGACCGCAACAATGTGCAGCCAAGCACTTGTATCTCCCTCGTATTCGTAATAAAATTCTTTGTCTACACTTTCTCCTGTTTCTACTACAGAAACATACAAATCAAATAACCCGTTTTTGCGAACTTGGGAAATTTCTGCCAACAAATTCTTGCCAACTATCTCATTAAATGGCATCCCAGAAAATTTTTCGGCGGCAGGGTTGATCAACAGCCACTGGAAATCCACAATATTTCCCTCACTGTTGCGGATGGCAGAATAAGCTACCATACCGTCTAAGGAACTATTTAATATGCTAGCAAGCAGCGACTGCGACTGTTGCAGTTGAGAATTTTGCTCTTTTAATTGCTGTTGCAGTTTTTGCAAGCAGACTTGCTTGTCGATGCGCGCTAAAACTTCTTCTACTTGAAATGGTTTGGCAATATAGTCGGCACCGCCAACTCGAAAAGCTTGTAATTTATCATTAATGTCATCTAATACGCTTAAAAAAATTACTGGAATTTGTTCGGTTTTCGCTGTCGCTTTCAGTCTCCGACAAACTTCATAACCGTTCATTTCTGGCATTCTAATGTCAAGCAAAATTAAATCGGGGCAATGGGCGATCGCAACATTCAACGCCAGTTGACCGCAAATAGCTCGGTAAACTTGATACCCCTGGGCTGTTAGCAGCTTAGATAAGAACCGCAGATTGCTGGGTTGGTCATCAACCACCAATACTTTAATTTGGCTATTATCCATTTATTTTAAACTCGATTGAGTTAAATCCATTATCTTGTCGAGTCGGTAATCGGTAAGTAAATCTTTTAAAGCCTGAGCTAAAGTTGGATGACTTTCCCAGATGCGATCGACAATTTGAATCGCCAGCTCTTCATTAACATCATTAGCTGCATCGTAGAGTTCCTGCAGCCAACTTTGAGGCATCTGGGCCAGCAGCCCTCCGAAAAATGAATCGGGTTTGTCGCTCACAAAATAACGCCCTAAAGCCCCGACTGGTAGCCCGGGCAACTCTTGATAAATATAGCGCACTCCCAAGTAGCAAGCCATCTTATCAAAGAGGATTTGTTCTTGAAAAGGTTTGCGCACAAAATCGTCGCAACCTGCGGCAATAATTTCGCCTTTTTTTTCCTCAAAAGTGCTAGCAGTCAGAGCAATAATTACAGTTCGCCGCTGAGTTTGTTTCTCTTTAGCTCTAATTTGTCTGACAGCTTCAAAACCGTCCATTACTGGCATTCGTGTATCCAGCCAAATTAAATGAGGCTGCCAACTTTCCCAAATTTCAACAGCTTGGCGACCGTTTTCCGCTTCTCTGACTTCAAAACCAATTGGTTGCAGCATTTTAATCAGCAGCAGCCGATTTTCTTGATTGTCATCAATTGCTAAAATCCGATAAATCGGTTGATCGGCTTCTAATCCGATCGCCCGCTGCAATGTCACGACTGTTATTTCAGACGAAGTAGTGGGCAATACTCGGATATTAAATTTAAAACTCGTTCCCTTACCTAAAACACTTTTGAAGCCAATATCTCCGCCCATTATCTGCACATATTTTTTAGTAATTGTCAAACCCAGTCCCGTACCGTCAGCCGCATTTCTACCTGCTTCAGTTTGCACGAAAGCATCAAATAAAGTGTCATTTTCTGCTGCTGGTATGCCTACTCCGGTATCTTCAACTTCAAACAAAATTAAAACTTCTTCGCCCGAGGTAGAGTTAGAATAAATTTCCGCTTCGGTTAGCTGTTGCTTGCTTTCCACGCTCACGCGCAGCCAAATAAGACCGCCATCAAGAGTAAATTTTATGGCATTTCCCAGCAGGTTAATCAAGCATACGCGCAGCTTTTTTTCGTCAGTTTTTATATATTGAGGAACATCCGCCTGCACGAAAAATCTTAGTTGCAAATTCTTAGTTTCAGCTTTAATTTGAAACATCTCTTCGAGAGTTTCGAGAAGTTGATAAAGATCGAAGCTGCGTTCATCTAAGCCAATTATTCCTGCTTCTATTTTCGACAAGTCTAAAACATCGTTAATTAGTTCCAGCAGATGTTGACCGCTGCGGTTAATAATTCGGAGATTTTCGAGATTTTCGTGGCTGAGTAAAGAGTCGCGGCTCATGACTTGGGTAAAACCCAGGATGGCGTTCAGGGGAGTCCGCAATTCGTGGCTCATGTTGGCAACGAATTGACTTTTTGCGACCGATGCAGCGGCCGCGGTTTCTTCGGCTTTTTTGCGTTCTATTATTTCTTGTTGCAGTTCAGTATTGCGATCTAGCAATTGTTTTTTCAGTCTTTGGATAGTTAGTTGGTTTTCGATTCTCGCTAAAACTTCGGCTACATGAAAGGGTTTTGTGATATAGTCAACACCTCCTACTTTAAAGGCGGTTACTTTGTCCAATACTTCATCTAAAGCGCTGATAAAAATAACGGGAATTTCTGATGTTTTCGGATCTGCCTTGAGCTGCGTGCAGACTTCATAGCCGTCTATTTCGGGCATTTTGATGTCGAGCAAAATCAAATCTGGAGAACCAGAGCGCGCTGCTCTGATTGCCATTTTGCCGTTAATTACGCCCCGGACTTTGTAGCCCCGATCGGACAGCGTTGCTGATAAAACTTGCAAATTTTCTGGAGTGTCGTCAACAATTAATATGTTGCCTTTATTCTCTTCTGTTTGATTGCTGGTCATCGATGCTATGTTTTGGTTAAATTGAAAATTGTTGAAATTATGAAAACTGGTTAAATAGTCATTATAGCACTCCCTCGTGCATCGACTACTTTTATATTTACAGAACTTATAATATTATAGATTTTAAATTTTAGATTTTATAATTGCAATGGCTGATGATTACCAGGTTTGGGAGCTTGGCTACAGGTAAATTAGCCGATCGCCCGCGGGCGAGTTTACAAATAGTCTCTCCACCTAAATCATCAATAATCCTGAACCTGCCCCTCTTCCTTCTTCCTTCTTCCTTCTTCCTTCTTCCTTCTTCCTTCTTCCTTCTTCCTTCTTCCTTCTTCCTTCAAAAATTTCTAAACTCCTCAATCAAATCGATAATCTGATCGCACCGGAAGTTCTTCACCAAATCGGCGATCGCCCTGCAGAAATCACCATGAATCGGAGGAATCAACAACAGCAGCCGAAAAATCTCCTCGTTATCAACCGCATCCGCTGCCGCGTACAATTCATCAACCCATTCAGCAGGCATAGCTTCAAAAAATGAAGCATTGAGCGTAAAAGGAAAATTAGCCGTTTCAGTTACCGCGGACACTTCACCGGACTCCACAGCATCTGAACTTGGCGAAGCTTCTCGATCGTAAACATAGCTGACTCCCAGATACTTAGCCATCTTTTCCAGAATCACTTGCTCCCGAAAAGGCTTCGCTACAAAATCATCGCAACCAGCAGACAAAATCAGCGATCGCTCCTCATCAAAAGCACTTGCAGTCAGAGCAATAATCACCGTTGCTTGACCTTTCAAATGCGCTTTAATCTGTTTAGTAGCTTCATAGCCGTCCATCACCGGCATCCGCATATCCATCCAAATCAAATGAGGTTCCCAACTCGACCACATTTCCACAGCTTGAACGCCATTTTCAGCGTCCTGCACAGCAAAGCCGAGGGATGTCAGCATTCTAACCAACAGCAAGCGGCTTTCCAGGCGATCGTCAACAGCTAAAATGCGGTATTCCGGCTGTCCGGGTGTGAGACTCACAACGCGACGAGCTGTTTGAGCCACCTGAATTTCCACTGGGTTGGGGAGGGAAACTTTAACATCAAATCTAAAAATGCTGCCGCGACCGACGCTGCTTGTTACCGTTATTTTTCCTCCCATTAACTCTAGGAACTGTTTGCTAATCGGCAAGCCTAAACCAGTTCCTTCTTGAGCTTTTTTCCCGCTTTCTGTTTGCGCAAAAGGTTTAAACAAATTGTCCATTTCTGCCACAGAAATTCCCCATCCCGTATCTTCAACTTCAAATAGCAAACAGCAATTGTTAATTATAGGCATTTTTTCGTAATTTTTATTTTCCAATAGCTCATGTTTTATTCTCAGATTAACACCACCTTCCGCAGTGAACTTAATAGCATTTACCACTACATTAATTAATACTTGGCGCAACTTGCTTTCGTCTGTTTCTACGTATTGAGGTAAGTCTGGCGTGGAATCAAAAATTAACTGTAACCCTTTTTTTTCGGCTTGCAGCTTCAGCATATCTTCAGTATTTTTTAGCATTTTATGCAAGTCGAAGGTGCTATTATTAACTGTCACGAGCCCGACTTCAATTTTTGACATTTGCAGAATATTGTTAATCAGCTCGAGCAAGTGTTCCCCGCTGCGGCTAATAATTCCTAAGTATTGCTGTTGGTCGGCACCGAGGGCTGCGTCGCGCGCCAGCAGTTGGCTGAAACCGAGAATTGCGTTGAGGGGAGTTCGCAATTCGTGGCTCATATTCGAGAGGAATTCACTTTTCGCCCTGTTGGCTCTGTCGGCTTCTTCTTTGGCTTTTTGCAGGGCTATTCCTGCTTGTTTACGCTCGGTAATATCGCTAGCTGTGCCAGTTGTGCCGATGATGTTTCCTTCAGCGTCCATGCGCGCGATCGCCTTGGTATTTACATCAATCTGTCTGCCATCTTTTCCTAATACTATATTTTCGTACTGAAACACAGTTTTTCCCGTCAGTAAGCGCTGCTGGAGTTCCCATTTCCAGTCTATTTCTCCTGGCGCTAAGAAATCGCTAAAAGAACAGCCGAGCATTTCTTCAGGCTCGTAACCGTAGATTTGTTTAACTGCTTGGTTCACAAAAGTAATGTGCCCTTCAGCATTGCAAGACCAGATAATATCTTGGGAAGTTTCAACTAAATGACGGTATTTTTCTTCGCTCTCTGTTAGGGCTATTTCTGCCAGCTTGCGTGGGGTAATGTCCATCAAAGTTGTGAATAGTTTTGTCACTTGCCCTTGTTGGTTGACAACTACTTCTCCTCTGGCTTCGATGTAGCGGATGAAGCCGGCTTCACTTATTTGTGACGGGCAATTATCCGCAGCAATTTTCGGTTCAGGTCTCAGAATTCGATATTCCAAGCTGTAGGATTGCCTGCTAGCAATAGCACTGTCGATCGTTGTTTGCCACTTTTGTCGATCGTCCGGATGCACATATTGCGAAAACTCAGTTAGTGTTGGCGCAGCTTGGGTTGAATCGAGCCCGAAAATCCGAGATAACTCTTCCGACCAAGTAGTTGTGTTGGCAGAGAAATCACATTCCCAATTGCCGACACGGGCGATTCTTTGCGCTGCTGCTAAAGAAGCCGCTACAGCTCGGAGTTTTTCTTCCGCTAACTTGCGATCGCTAATATCTTGAATTACAGAAATCACGCAGGTTTCGCCATGAATCTCAATGATTTCTGCTGACAGCAAGCCAGTTTTAAGTACCCCACTTTTAGTGCGCAAATCAAATTCGTAGTTGCGCACAATTTTTTGGTCTTCTAACATTTTAAACAGCTCGGCACGGGCTTGTATACTTTCCCAAAGATTCAAATCAAGCGCCGTGCGATCGATAATTTCTGCAGCAGAATAACCAATTGTCTGGCAAAAAGCCTCATTAATTTCTAAATAACGACCATCTTTAAGTCTGGTAATAGTAATCGGGTTCGGAGAAGAACGAAAAGCTTTGGCAAACTTTTCCTCAGACAAGCGCAGTTGTGCAGTCCGCTCCTCGATTACAGTTTCTAATTCTTGATTCAGCTTTTGGAGTTGAGCGTTTTGTTCCGCTAATTGTTTCTCCATAAAATAGCTGTTGACTGCTTCTTTCACCGTCAATTTCAAATCTTCTGACTGCCAAGGCTTCGATATGTAGCGGTACAATTTAGCATATTTAATAGTATTCGCCACTGCTTCGATGTCTGCTTGCCCCGTCAGCATAATTTTGATAGTTTTTGGCGAAATTCTGTGAATTTGCTTCAGCAATTCGTCTCCTTTGATATGGGGCATCAGATAGTCGGAAATCACTGCCACGATTTCGCAGTTCTCTGCCAGCAATTCCTCGATTAACTCTAAAGCATCTTCGCTGCCTTCAGCGGTTTCTAATAAGTGTTCTTCTCCCAGAGTTTTTTTTAACTCCATTTTCAAACTTTCAAGAATTATCGGTTCGTCATCCACGCAAATAATCACAGGTTTATTGTTCATATTTTTGCCAAACCAGATTTTATAGTTTCTACTAATTCTTTGCGATCCCATGGCTTGTACAAACAGCGGTGCAAGTTTGCTTGCTCTTGCACCCGCGCTATTGCTACTTCGTCGGCTTGCCCGGTCAGCATGACTTTCACAATCTTGGGATATTTTTGGTGAACCATAATCAAAAATTCATCTCCTTTAATACCTGGCATTAACCAGTCAGATACTATGACCAAAATATCACTTTCATCTTCTTCTTGAATTTCTTCTAGAATTTCCAAAGCTTCATCTGCATTTTCTGCTACTTCATAGAGGTAAGCATCCCCAAATTCTTTTTTAAGCTGAATTTTTAAACTGTTTAAGACTACAACTTCATCGTCAACGCACAAAATTACTGGTTTTGGCATAAAATTTTACTTGTTTTTAATTTTAAAACTTGGGGCATTTCCGCATTTATTTAATTGCTATCCGGGATTCCAATGGGCAAGGATATAGTAAATTTGGTATTACCTGGCACGCTTTCTACTCGCATTTCACCTTGGTGTTTTTCCAAAATTTTCTGAACTATATCCAATCCCAAACCGCTGCCTTCTCCCGGAAGTTTGGTCGTGAAAAACGGCTCAAAAATTCTCGGCATAATTTCTGGGGGAATGCCTTTACCGCTATCGGTAATACTGACTAATATTACGTTATCTTGGTGTTTGGCATCAATTTTCAACACTCCTTTGTTGCCCATCGCTTGTAAAGCATTGTGAAGCAAATTTGTCCAAACTTGATTTAGTTCATCAGGATAGCATAGCACAGAGGGCAAATCAGTACCATAGTTTCTGATTACTTCCACGCCGTGTTTGATTTGGTAGTGGTAAAGCGTTAAAACAGTATCAATACCGTCGGTAATGTTAGCGATTGTTTTGGAACCCGACTGCTCGTAACGAGAGTAGCTTTTCAAAGCAAAAACAATTTTAGCTGCCCTATCTGTCGCATTAGCAATATTTTTAGTGCTTTTTTGTACCGTAGCGAATTGGTAGGCGGTTTGTAAAAAATTTGGACTTTGGGTGTCTTTCAATAAAGGTAAAAAAGTTTCTAAATTGCATATGCCAATATCTAATAATGTACAAGCAAGGCTGTCGGCGTTCTCAATTTTTTCTGCTTCTAATTGTCGCTGCAAAAGTTTTTTTAACTGACGTTTTTCTTTACTAGATAAGGCGTCGGTTTCTTGACTTGACTTGTGCAGCAGCGCAAAAAAATCCTGCTGCCTTTCCGGAGATATTTGCTGGAAAAATATCGGCAACTGCTGCAATTGTTCCGCCCAGAAGTCGGCAATGTTCTGCACCGAGGAGCGAATCGCCCCTAAAGGAGAATTGATTTCGTGAGCAACTCCGGCAACTAACTGTCCGAGGGCTGCCATTTTTTCTGATTGAATCAGTTCTTTTTGAGTGCGCTTCAGTTCTTCCAAGGTATGAGATAATTCTGCATTTTTTTGGCACAGCGCTGACTCGGCTATTTTGCGATCGCTGATGTTACGGGCAACCCAAATCACTGAATTTTTTGAGAACAGAGAAATGCAGGCAGAAAACCAAATTTCGCGGCCGCCAACTGTTAAGCTGTAGTCGAAATTGAGCGTTTGTTGGGTCTCTAATACTTGCTGAACTAACATCCACCAATTATCCGGGTTGTTGTCGTCAAAAAAATGTTCGATTGTTAGGCTAACTATATCGCAATTAGGCTCTAATAACGCCGCCGTGTTTGTCGGTAAAACTTCTATGTTGCCCGGATTTTCTAGCACGAGAACTATGTCGGTCATTGCTTCAAAAACGGCGCGAACTTTGCTTTCAGAAAAGTGCAATTTTTTTTCTAGCAATTGGCGCTCGCTAATTTCTTGCTGCAATTCTTCGTTGCTGGCTGCTAGTTGAACCGTGCGGTCTTGAACTCGCTGTTCGAGTTCGGTGTTGAGGCGGCGGACTTCAGCTTCAGCGGTGGCGCGGTCTTGTATTTCCTTTTTTAGCTGGCTGTTAGCGTTAATTAATTCTAAAGTTTGCTGTTGAGTTTCTTTTTCTAAACTTTTATTTAAAAGCCTCAACTGTTCCTCTACTTCGGTTCTCCGAAGTGCTTCTTTTTGCAATTGTTCGTTAACTTTTTTTAACTCCTGGATCTGTTCGGCAACTGTTTCCTGCAAAAGCTCGACATTCGCTTGGATTTCTACCGGATCTAAGGCGTGCAGCAGGGTACTTTGGCTGACGATTCCGGCTAAATATCCTCCCTCGTCCACCACCACCAAGCGCCGGATGCCGTGCTGCTGCATGAACTGGTGAGCCTGCCACAATGTGGCTTTTACCGGCAGCGGGATCAGGGGAAAACTCATGGCGGCGGCGGCAGGAGTGCCGGCGAAATCGAGTCCAGAAACTTGGAATTTAACAATGTCGCTTTCTGTAATTATGCCCACAGGTTTCTGATGTTTGTTGTCGCTGTCAGTGCAAATGACTATGCAGCTTTGGCGCTGGGTTGTCATCTGTTTTGCGACTTCTAAAACAGAGGTGCTCGTTGAAGTAACTATTACTTCTGTAGTCATAATTTCTTCTGCGCGCCACATTTTCAGCAAGTCGCCCGGTTTCAGGGTTTGACGGATGCTTTCGCAGGTGATGGCGCCTAGCAAGTTTCCGCGTTCGTCTGTGAGGGGCAAGTGACGGATTCTTTTCGATCGCAATATGCTCAATACCCTGAAGATATTCCCCGCTTTATCGAGGGAAATGGCGATCGGATTTTCAGTCATTACCTCAGAAATTACCCCGTCTGCCACCGAAATACCGCTAGCAGTTATTTTCACAACATCGCGCTCTGTAAAAATTCCGAGCAGTTGCTGACCCTGAGCGATTAAAATACAACTGGCGCTCGCCTGAGTCATGGCAGCGATCGCGACTTTCACAGGTGTGTCTGGAGGCAGCACCGGCGGTTTGGGGTCGATCGCCTGTTCTAGCAAGCTTTGAGTATCAGAAGCTGTGGTTGACATGGGCAAATCAAGGGGGATAGATGTAAGCGGAACCGATAATTAATACCATTTTAGATTCCAGAACAGTGGCGGCACGCTGACCGGAATCGAGGTTTGACATCGGTCTAGAGTTATATTTTTAGTTGCGCATCGGTATGATTGTTAGTAGGATAGCGCTCAACGGCGATCGGGATTGACACGATAAAGGTCTTTTGAGCTATAACTGACGCTACTTCTATTGTAACCGAATGTTTTTCCACAATCTTTTTAACAATATCCAGTCCCAACCTGCTGCCTTCGTTGGTCTTTTTTGTGGTAAATAACGGCTCCACGATTCGCGGCAAAATCTCCGGGAAAATTCCATCGAGGCTATCAGTGATGCTGACGAGCAGCATCTAATTTTCTACTATTACCCCTAGTGTTTAAACTTTGCAATTGTTCATTGCCTGAATAACATTGTAAATCAAATTTGGACAAATTTGATTTAGTGCGCCTGAACATCACAGCTATTCAGTGAGTATATTTTGATAATTTAAAGCAATGTATTTTCCGTATTTAAGTTAGTTATTATAATAGTTAATATAGTTTTAAAACCGTCATTACTACTGGCAAGTATCTTTTATTCCGTACAGCTATAGGGAAAATATTTAAACACAGCAAAAATTACTTTTGCTGCTTTGTCTGTAGCACTGGCAGCAGATGCTTTTCTTGGCAAGGCGTGGATAAAGTGCAGGGAATATCTGCCTGACTAAGGCATTTAAGCACCGCTTGATGAAATATTTGATTGCACTGCAAGTTTATTGATTGTTTGAGTTGAACTACCAGGTTGCTAAACTCGGCAATTTCATCTTAGAGGTCTGTAAGCTCTTGCCCGACAAAATAGGAATATTTATATTTGTGTTTGTCACAATAACCGACTACTTCAAAAGCTCCGTTTTTGATCGCACTTTCATAGCTTTCTCTAAACCTTGGCAGGGTTTCCCTGACATGATACTTGCTGTCACAGAGCCAAGCAGAAATCGGTAAATTTCCATAGTGCAACACTTCGGACAGTTTTTGAGGGCAAACCGTATAATAAGGGTTTAATGGCGATCGGTACGAAGGCTTCGCTTGCCGAGGTACACTATAGGCTTCCTGGTAAATCAAGGGTTTCAGACGACGAGTTCAAAACTTAGTTCGCTTACGCACGCAGACCGAAGCAACCCGGTTTATTCGTGTATTTATCGTTCTTCGACGCAAAATTTTTCGTATAAACCCGCAATAAGCGCCCCCATGCTTAAGCCCTGAAACTGTTTAAAGTGTTGCACTAACTCCTACCCCAGAAAATCACTGTGTCCGCAATTGTAAATAATAACCCTGCCTTTGTGCACAAGCATTCAAGGCAGGGTTATTATTGAGTATTCCGAATTCTCAACGGTGAAGCGAGCGCGCTACTGCCGGATTCGGCTGCCGAGCAGTACACTACTCGCCCAATCGAGTTATTTTAGCGCTGCGTTCGGCCAACATCAGCAGTACATAAATAGTCATTACATAGCCGGCGGCCAGAATGGGAATAATTAGAGGAATATCGCGATAAATCATAATTAGAACCAAAAGTCAAGGACTAGGAGGAGGAGGACAAGTTCAAGACCTACTACATTAAGTCAGCACGCAAGACCATGCCTTGGTTCTGAAGGCTGCTTTTCCATATCAAGTCTGCGGGAACATTTAGGCGTTCCCGGTCAATAATGATTTACTGCTTTACAGATGCTTAAACAGCCTAAAACCATCCACTTTAGCTGCTTTGAGCTACCGTGCACATAAGATGCGCTAGTCTTAAATCCTGAAAAATTTTAGCCACGAGGAACTAAAAATCTGTCCCAGAAATTTTCGCTGCGATCGACTAACAAGGCTGGCTCTAAGAAACTCTTACAGGCTCCTGGAAGCTACCTGCCAGTCTGGCTGTACTTAATGTATAGAATTGTTTAAATCCTTAACTCCTATAATAACACAGGGTTTCTGGGATTTAGAGATTTTTTGGCAATGTCCTTAACAATTCTATACAATAGGGGCAACCCCTGCGGCAGCGGGCTACTCGCCTCTGGCTGTCGCGTGACTCGGCTCGGGCTGCAGATGACAAATAACTGCCGATCGCCTAGATTATTCTTTCCTATTGCAGAGAATTACCTTAAAATAAAGATATGATATGTAAAATTTTGTTACTTTACCGCTTGAGTCGGCGTATCCATGATCTCTAGCTCTCTCCTATTTTCCTCGGTTGAAGAAGACCTGCGACTGTTGACAGAAAACTTAAAACAGTTAGTGGGTGCCCGTCATCCCATATTGTACGCGGCTGCAGAATACTTATTCGGCACAAAGGGAAAACGGGTGAGACCCGCAATCGTCCTGTTAATAGCCCGGACAACTATGCCCGATCGTCCAATCACAGAAAAACACCGCCGCCTCGCTGAAATTACGGAAATGATCCACACAGCAAGTTTGGTTCACGACGACGTGGTAGACGAGTCAGATCTGCGGCGGGGAGTACCGACGGTACACAGTCGGTTTAACAACCGAGTGGCAGTATTGGCGGGAGATTTTCTGTTTGCTCAATCTTCCTGGCATTTGGCAAATCTGGACAACCTGCCAGTAGTCAAACTGCTTTCCGAAGTGATTATGGATTTAGCTGAGGGGGAAATTCAACAGGGACTAAATGGATTTGACACCAGCTTGTCGATCGAAGCGTACCTCGAAAAAAGTTACTACAAAACAGCATCTTTAATCGCCAACAGTTCCAAAGCAGCCGGTTGTCTGAGCGAGGTTTCAGCGGAAATAGCAGACGATTTGTACAACTACGGGCGCAATATTGGTTTAGCCTTTCAAATAGTAGATGATATATTAGATTTCACTGCTTCAACGGAAACTCTGGGGAAACCCGCAGGCTCGGATCTCAGAAGCGGGAATCTGACAGCGCCAGCGCTATTTGGCCTAGAAGAAAAGCCTTACTTGGAAGTTCTCATAGAACGCGAGTTCGCCGAAGAAGGAGATATAGAGCAGGCTCTGGCATTGGTAAAAGATTCTAAAGGCATAGAGCGATCGCGAGAACTAGCCACCCATCACGCACAGAAAGCCGTCGAATACTTAGCTCCGCTGCCGCATTCTGAGTCCCGCCAAGCTTTGATTGACTTGGCAGATTACGTTTTGAGCCGACTTTATTAAAGGTGAAAAAGTTACATAAACTTTACGAGGAATTGGTAATGGGGAATTGGCAATAGGGAATTGGTAATGAGTAATGCCCGATGCCCAGTGTCTAATGCCCTATTACCAATTAATAGGAAATTGAGTTATTTAAGCAATATCTGGCGGTGGAGCCGCTCGATACTGTTGCAAGTAAACGTTAATTAAGTTCTGCACTTGCTCGCGAGGGATTTCGGTTCCCACTTCCTGATTGCCGGGACTTTCAAAAAAAACAATACTGTCAAGACCTTCAAGAGCTATCATCTGAAATAATATGTGAGTGACAGGCAAAAGCACCGGTCTGAGACGATCGCCCGCAGCAGCCGCGGCCTGCGACGCATCTTTAAGACTGGTCCAAGCATAAATCACCCTCTTCTCCCGTCCCGGTTGCTTGAGATTGCTCAAAACCACGATCGCCCAACTTTGGTCTACCGCTTGCAGGATCGAGTATTCGAGATGCTGTAGCTGTTGGGCAATTAACACCAGGGCCGGGGCGATCGCCTGTAAGATTTGTGGCGTCGCACCGTCGGGCGGAGCTTTTTCGATCAATGCTTGAATCTGTTGGTCTAAATCCATCAGTCAGTTCTTTGATATCTACAATTAAAAGTTTCAGGTTAGCAGGTGCGCGTCCAAGTATATATTACCCAGCACTGCCCCATAGAAATAGTACGCCATGTGGGGAACGAGCGTCTCGATCGCGAGCCCGCCGGGCAAACGGCACGACGGAGTTGATTCCCCGCGATCTAAAAAACAGACTTGCCACATCAAGCTATTTCCACTATAGTTCAATACGGTTTAGTTAAGGCTTAAATCATAGTAAACTACGTATTATATACAAAAATGGAAATAAAGTACATTACATCTCAAAGAATGTTCATTAGTCTCTCCGGTAGAGCTGCACAGTCAGGTTTTTAAGCGTTACTGACTTGTTGTAAAGAAACGTTATAATGATGGATAAAATACCAAATAGCGCCAATATGATTAGAAAGTTTTTTAGAAAATGAAAGGACTTTTCTCTCTAATCTAGCTATTCTTTGCCTGATTGTATTATTGAATCTTTCTATATATAGCCTTTCTCAGAAAGATGAGGTACAATAACAGCAGTGTGTAAACCAGTTAAAAATATTTGACGATGTAACTTGACCGAACGCAAACTCTATGGCTTTTGCTAATTCTTGATAATTAGTAGTCTTGATAGAACGGAGAATGATTTTAAGTTTTGACCGCAGATTTTAAATTGGTGAAAAATCTGGTGAATAAGGTGATAAGTATATTAATCTTGCCCCTTTTTTTTCGCTCGCTTTTTTCACTTCTTCTCCCAAGTGAATGGGACAATTCTCCATCACTACACAAGCCCCTTTCCATAGTTTTGGCACCAGCTTCCTGATAATAAAAGCTTCAAATGTAATTGCATCAGTTCCGCCTATTAGATTAACCGATGTCAAAATTTCATTGACTGACATTGCTCCAATTATTGAGACATTTTTGCCACGTTTAGTTGGTTTTGGCCCCTTGGCTCTTTGACCTTTTAAAGCTCTGGCATATAACCTAACCATTGCCAAATTAACTCCCGATTCGTCAATGAATATTAAGTCTTTAAAACTAATCTCTTTAATTTTTTCCCAGAACTCACACCGTAGGAGCTGAACTCGGTCGGTGCCTTTACCTGAAGGGAACAGAGTTTTTTTTTGACAGTAATATCTAAGAGTTTTATCCTTCTTGCTATTGTTGCTCTACTAAGGGAAAATCCAATTTTCTCATAAAGTAAATAACGAAGTTCTTCAAGAGTTGCATCATTGTTTACTTCAATCAATTGGGTCAATATGAGTAGTTGCTCTGCATTCAGTTTGCCTTTGACTCCACATCGGTCAGTTCGCGGAGTAATGTTTTTTGTTTCACGATATTGTTTAAGCAATTTTTGTACAAAACTCAGGGCTACAGAAAAGCGCTTAGCTATTGCTTTTTGTGAAATCGGTTCAGTATGATAAGTATCAAGGATTTTTTGCCTAAAATCAATCGAATAAGCTTTCATTTTTAACAATGTATTAAGAGGAGTACAAATTTACTTTTTGTGATTCAAGCAGCTCGTGCTGTCAAAAAAATGCTATTATCTATGCTATCGCTTTCGCGTGGCTTTACTGAACCATGTAATTATAGTTCGTTTGATCTGATATTCTCTGCTTTATCCTCCTGAGTGAGTGTCAGTAACATTATACCTCATCTTTCCGAGAAAGGCTATAGGATATCTTGCGGCTATCTTTGCCTACGGCTTTGTGCCGTTTGGATGGAAAATTTTTTTTGTATGCGTTCCAAAAGTCTGTAAACTGACGGGGTGACAACAAGAGTCAAAAGCTTGATAAAATCAAGGACATAGCCCTCAAACCCTTCTGAAAAAATAGGAGCTTATTGCGTCTAATTTCCATCAATTCTGCAATAGTTGGATGGCAAAAATCCATCCCTACTCCCTCCGCAACGCTCGGCCCACAATTGACCGTACAATCCAATCCAAAAACTACTATGACGGCGTTGCGCTCGTTTCGACTCAATCAGGCGACCGATGTATTTCTGAATTCCCATTTGCTTAAACTTACGTCCCTGTAAGATAGCGCAACTGTAAGCCAAAGCTATCAATACAATTAAACTTTTTAGGCTGTCGTCACAAGCGTAGCTTTTTTCAAAATTATAGCCTCCTGTTTTACAGTCCTTAAACATTGCTTCAATACCACTCCGACATTTAAACGCTGTTACAGCTTGTTTCAATGTGCCGATATTTTTGAGTAAATATCAGCCTTCATCTTCACCGCTATCTCGATATTTGCGTTGCCAATAACCAGCGACATCAAACAAGCCAAATCCTTTCTGTTTTGTGACTTTAACTCCCGGCAAATAAAACCTCGTACCTGGTACTAAACCACATTCGCTCAACCGCTTAAATTCCTTTCCTTGTTCTTGAATATACCGTTCCTGTTTTATTCCCACATTCCGCAGGTACGATCGCCTCATCGAAGATTTTTCAAAATATAGGACTTGAAAACAAAAAAAAATGACTTGAGCGATGTACTAGCGTTACTCTCAAGAAAGCAGGTAATATTTGCGACAAGGCGCACCAAAGAATTGGATAATCCACAATCTTTCTCGATTGAGATTGGTAATTTGTTTGACGCCATTAACCGTTAACAAATGAATCGACATAAAACATTGAAACACCCATCGCAGCGTGGGTTTGGCAGTAGGTTTACTTACTTGATTGTCAATGGTTTGTTTCGCGCGTTCGAGAGCTTGACGCAGCGAGCGTTGACCCAAACTATAAACTAACAAACACAAACCCATTAACATTGCCAGCGCAGCCACTCGCTCAGGGGTCTTGAGAAAGACACTCGAAGTAAAAAATAACGGATCTTTGAGAAACCGAAAACCTCGCTCCGCCGATTGCTGCGCCTTGTATTCTTGTAGAATTTGTTCATCACTTAACACCTTCTCGTCTAACACATTGGTTGCCAACAAAAACAAGCCTGCACGTTGCCGTTCGGCATCAATGACGCTACCTTTAGGAACAAGTAACGCACAGATTTGATAATGTTTCTGACCGGCTGCATCCTTGCGGGGTCTGCCACGTTTTTTGTGTTCTATAATTTCGATCGCTTGCTTGTCCTGTAATTGATGGTAGGGTAACTGTTGCGACAATGCAGCCGCGGCAGCTAGGGCATCTGGTTCACAGGCAAACTGTTGACTCTGTAATTGTTTGAGTGCACAAACGGCTTTTGCTTCTTGTTTTGCTAGGCGTTTCTCCAATTGTTTGAGGTCAGATACCAACCGTGCCTGACTTTTGACCACCAGCCATCGTTGTGGAATTTGAGCGTAGTTGTTCCCGCAAGCTGCTATCTGATAGCCTCTGAGGGAACTGGGTACTAATGCGTCGGGGTGGATCTGTTGCAACAAGTCTTTGGCACTGGTTAAGGTAGCGGGTACTCTGGATACCCATCTCAATTGGGTCATCTGTTGGAGGTTAGCAGCAGTGTAGAGGGCTGCATCAGCCACAAACAGTGCATCGACATTCCATTGCTGTTTGAATTCCAGAATCAGTTGGGCAAATACAGCCGAGTCGGTTTCATTGCCCGATCCCACTCTCAGGTACAAAGGGATATCTCCATCCCCACTGCACATCAGGTCTACCATAAATTGCTTTAAATCCGGGCGGTGGTCTCTGGAATAGCCGTGGGTGATGTGAATTGTACCTGATTCTTCCGTATCGTCTCGATCGCTCAGGTAATCGCCATCAACGTGCAGCGAACTCGAATCTAAGTGCAGACTCTGCAGGTCTACACCATAGCGTCGTGCCGCCGACAGTGCCACCGTCACGAAGATTTCTGTGAGTCCTTTTGCATACATTTTGTCCAGGACGCGCCCCAATCTGTCGTCATTTAAGTGTTCTGGTCTGATGCCTTCTCCTAACAAATGCTCTGTGGCCTTGCCGACAAAAAATTTTTCCAACAAGTACAGCGGGGCGCTGACAAATCCCAATCCATTGAGAATCATGGCTTTGACTGCTTGACCGGGCGTGACGATTTCTTGTGGGTGAGTCCCCAAGAGTTGATCGAGCCCTTCGACTAATCCGATCGCATCACAGATGCCAGCAATTAGTCCGCAGTGGTCAATATCTTGTACTCTAATATCAGACGCTTCAATATTGCTCATCTTTTAAAAATACTCGAGCGCGCGAGCGCACCTGCGGAATGTGGGTTATTCTTAAAACAAACTTGATATTCTTTTCACACAGCCAACTTGCCAGCTTAACACTCCCAAATTCACGCATCTCCTAAAAGCAAAAATTTATAATTTTTTAGCAGACCAAGAATGGGGGAGATTAAGCTTTGTTGTTCTCAGAGGTTGCTACAGCCTCGCTTCGGCAATATCTGCCAGTACAACGGTAAAGCTCTCTTGTCCAAAATTAGGCTAATCATAAACACATTTTTAGATCGCCACTCGGTTCTATCAATGGCGACCTTCAACTCTTGTGTCTTTTTAAATTGAGTTCTCAAGATATATTTAATCAGAGGAAACCAAATCTTTTCAATATTGAGGATAGGTAGCTTAAGAAATCGTTGAATAGAAGGTCGTCGGCTCTCAAACATGATGGGGTATGGCATCAATGTTGCCCATAACTCAATACTCACTTGTTTATGGATTTGGAGCAGAAAAACTAAAATTGTCAGAGTCAAGTATTCGGCGTTTTTGAGCTGCCGTTGGAAACAAATTTGGTAAAATGGAGGTAGCATTTTTTATAGATGGGGCTTCTTAACAATAGACCTATTGCAAAATAATTTTATGATATAATGAAAAGTTTTGCTGAGAGTTGATTGAATCCCAACTCCTAACTTATTTTCACT
>NZ_JAUBRK010000147.1:0-3075 GCF_036701825.1 Microcoleus sp. MOSTC5
TATCAATTTTTGCTTCAAAATCCGCTGGTACTGTTGATTGTTCAAGTTGGCGGTAGGCACTCTTGAACTCCTGCATGGCACCGACGACTGTCAGGTCTTCGCTTAAGGTTTGGCTGTGGTGGTAAAGGCTTTCAAAATAATCTTGGATTTGATAAGTTTTGGCAGCCCGAAGGCTGGTTAATTGGTTGAAAACTTTTTCGGTCAGAGTAGCTTTTCCACTGCTAGAGCATATATAGGTGCTGGCGAGCATAGCGCAAAGGCTGACTACCAGCAACATGACTATGAGTTTTGTCTTGATACTTAATTGATTCAGTAATTGCATAGGATGTTTCCTAATATTATTTGCCTTCTTTTTGGATTTTAGACTAGACATCTCCATAAATTGCATTTTAACCAATTTGCTACAAATATTTTAGACGAATTGTTGGAAAAGTCTCTTGTCTAATTAATAGAGAGACGCAAAATTTCGCGTCTCTCTATTCTTTTTCGGAGATGTCTAATGCCTGTGATGTATTTGTCGTATTTGTCAATTTTCAATCCGTTCTAAGTTATTTTGAGCTTCTCCAAGGTTGGTTTGAAATTGCACCGGATAATAGGTGAATAGATTAATCTGCTCTTTCTCCAATAGAGTCAGTATCGCTAGGTTGAGTTTTTCGATGGTATCAAAGTATAATTGAGAGTTACCATTAGTATTAGCAAAAACCCGAATTTTAATGATACGAGAATTTTGATTTATCTCGCTAAAGTAGATAAAAAACTTTCCTGTCAAGATATCAATTGACTTCGGAATTTCTCGAAGACCGCTACAAATCTTTTCGGTTTGTTCTGCCGAAATACCATCAATTTTCAGGTTTAAGTTGATACCTATGGAATTATCATTCCCTATCGCTTGGAAGCAATTTTCAACTACTCCATTAATCATTTTAGAATTGGGCACTTTTTGGATAGTGTTTCTGCTCAGTATACGAAGCGTTGTACTTCTGAGTCCCACCTGTTCCACCTTAATTAGACCCTCTATTCCAGGCATCGTCACTTGGTCGCCGGGTCGAAACAGATTATCTACGTAGATAATGATGGTACAACACAAGTCATAGATCAGGTCTTTGAGTAACAAACCTATGGCAACACCCGCTCCACCAAGCAGACCGATGAGTGCCCCTGCCGATGCACCCAAAAACACCTCACTTGCTTTGAGCAAGATAATCGAGATCGCCAGCACCTGAAACAATTTCGGCAGATAGGGCACGAGCAAATCGTCTAGCTCGGTTTCACTTTTGAGCGCCCATTGTTTAAGCACCTCTCCTAACACAGGAGCGGCACGGTAAACAATAAAGGCGAAGGTAGCGTAAGCACCAAATCTGAGAATCCCTTCTACTTTTTCGTTCAATACTGGGCTGAAATTTTCTGCCAGAATTAGCTGCACTATCCAGAGTCCGCCGATGACAATCAGCCAGTTTAAAGGTTGTTTGATAATCTCGACTAACTCATCGTCAAAGGTGGTCTGGGTTCTGCTAGTCAGACTCTCGATTCTACGAATGATAATTTCGGAGAAAACTTGTTTTAACGCCAGGGTAAGTGTGAGGACAATGACGACAAGAACGATTTTAAACAGCGGTATCGGTATGTTGACGATAGAGATGTCTCCATTAAAAATGAGTTGCCAAAAATCAGAACCAGCAAGAGCTTCTCTCAATGATATTGCCAAAGTATTCATGGTTTCCTAATTCGATACTTACACAGCGTTGCAGTTTATTATCTTTAAACTACCCCGACTTGCTTGTTAAAAATCGGGGATTGTTTCTAGGGTCTTCAACTCGATCGCAACACAAAGCGATTGTTGAGCGGTTGCACGGGTCTGGCGTCAATGGATATTAACTTGGGAAATCGCTGGATCTGATTTTGCGAGATTTCAATAGGCTGCTGCATCACAATCCAGTTCACTCCTTGGGAGCAGGGTGGTGTCGTCAGAGAGCTAAAGTAGCGGTAAACCTTTCGGTCTTTTGGTAAAAATTGCTCTGCATTTACCTTCACTGTCTTCACTACTTGCTCTGGTTCATTGCGATTTGGGAATGCGTCCCCGATCGGTTGCAGGGCTGCATTGTGTTGTCCCTGCTTCAACAATACTCCAATCACAGCTAGCGCACCAGCCTCGCTGCGATGCACTAGATGCAATTCCATGTCAAATGGTTTTTTATCAATGGTGTGTTCGCTGGGGTCCTGGAAGTGAAATTGCACCAGGTTAAAAATCTGAGCGTCCAGCTTAATTGACCTTCCCGGTTCGTAGTTCACTTGGATGGTATGACCGTTATTGACGATGCGGAGAGGACTTTCCCGATCGTCAATTTCAATTGGTGACAGTTGAGCTGCGATCGCTCGGTGCAAATCAATTGGCGATTGCTGGATTCCCGTTTTGCACACTTGAAATTCGGGAGACAGGTTCCCCCACTTCTCTACCCCGCTTTCTCCGTTATAGCCCCAGTCAGCTTCTTGTCCAACAGCAGAGACCCTTGATGGGAAACTGACACCGAACGAAATTTCCAGCGCCCCAAATCCAAAGAGTTTAAGTAAGGTTCGTCTATCCATTATTGTTAACTTAAAGTTCTAAACAGCATTTTTTGGCTGAGGAGCGTGGATGAGTGCAACACAACCGTTTTGACTGGCCCGACAGTTATTCAGAAATTTTGGCATTAGTATAGCCCTGCCCTTTTGCTTTATTATTGTAAAAGTTTTTTACCTCACTTATCTTTAGTCAGCCTTAAGTTTCACTTTTTGGTAGCTGAATTCAAAGGTTCCATACGGAAGCGGTTGAGTATTTTGAGCGAGTGGACTGTTGTTTAAATCATAGAAACTATATTTGTAGGTTCCATTCAGTGTTCGAGTCTGATGAGGTTGCTGTCGCCGGAAAAGCTTGGAAAAACTAATGATTAGCTCGGTGCTAAAACTTTCATATTTAAGGGCAATCTAGTATTAAGGCTGACTATTAAATAATAAACCTATATCAATACTCCGGACAGTTTTTAAAGAAGGATGCGACGCCTACGGCAAGCAACGCTTACGCAATAAATCACAGAAGCG
>NZ_JAUBRK010000059.1:0-51241 GCF_036701825.1 Microcoleus sp. MOSTC5
ATATTTGCCAAAATGGAATTACCGTGCTGTTCCGACAATTGAGTAAATAGTGAAGTTATTAAATTTTCATTCCTAAGAAGGGATAATGAGGGTTTCAATAACGATAAATGTCATGATCCCAAAATTAATTATGCCAATAATTCTAACAGAGACTGAATTCCAAAAGTTCCGAGGTGAGTTGCACAGCCAGTTCAAAAAACGAGCAGACAGCACAATGGACTTGTTGGATGTGCTGTGTAGCAACTCCTGCGCCAAGTGTGGTTCATTTAAGACTGAATCTGTTGTTTAGGGGAAAGTACAGTAGGGAATCTACACATCTCTAAGCTCTTGCTTTGGAGCAGCACAAAGATTGTATCGGTCTCATCTTTACCTCAAGAGAGGGAGTTGATCCCAAATCCTCATTGAACCCTTCAGTTATGCTACCTGAAAACCCGGCAGATATTCTTTTACTATTTTCCCAAATGCTGAAATGATATTTCTTTTAAACAACAATGTCGATTTCAAAGGAAATTTAACTTCACATTGTGCATCTTCTGGTAAAATTCAGTATAACTAGATTGTCCCGTGACTGAACGGCTTCAGTAGATTGCAAGAGGAAGACTTTTGCTAGATATCGATCCTATTTCCGCCAGAGTTCGCTAGAGAATCCCAATATACCTAATCACCTATACAAAGACTACCCGTTCCACAGTTATGACCAGAGCAGAGCAGAGAATTAAAATTACCTATATCTTCACGCACCATATTCGTTGGGTTCCCTTTGAATTGGTCGCAAAATGTATCGATAAGAGTAAATTCGCAATTGACTATATCATTCTTAATGAAGGCGATCCTATGATCTCCTTTTTAAGCCAGATTAATGTTCCTTGCACTGTTGCTTCCTATCAGGATTATAGCAATACCCCAGAGATCGTCAAATTTATCTACGAACACTTGATAAGAAATAAAACTGATATTGTTCATACTCATTGGTTCGCCGGCAGCTTGGCTGGAATGCAAGCTGCTTATTACGCCCATATTCCAGTACGAATCTTCACCAGGGAACATCCTTCGATTAAATACTATTCGCGTCATGCTCCAAGCAAACATCGCTTGATATGGGAATGTGCCACCAATATTATTGGTGTTACCAACACAAGCAAACAAGGCATGATAGAAGACGGCATACCAGATGAGAAAATCACAGTGATACCAACGGGATTTGATATTAGTGAATTTGAGAATGTAGACAGTTCGCGCATTGATAAATTGCGCTCTAAGTATCTAGCAAATCATCACGGCCCTGTTATCGGTGTGGCTGCGAGGTATGTCAGATGGAAAGGAGTTGAATACGTCATTGAAGCACACAAGCAGGTTCTCGAAGCTTATCCCAATGCAATCTTAGTTCTTTCAGGGACACATACAAATCGTGCCAACCTGGAGGAGCAAATTCGTAATGCGCGTAAAGAAGACATCGTTGCGCCTCAATACGAGGAGATTATCAGCATCACAGACAAGTTGGCGCAATTGCCTGAGCATAGCTATATTGAAATCCCATTTGAAGAAGACCTTTTCGCTTTGTTCAGATTATTTGATGTTTTTGTCCATGTGCCTACCGATCCTATTCAAGAAACGTTCGGACAAGTCTATGTAGAAGCAATGCTTTCTAGAGTTCCATCTGTTATTACTCTTGCAGGTAGTGCTTTGGATCATGCTGTACACAAAGAGAATGCCTGGGTTGTGGATTACAAGAACAGCGCTCAAATTGCCCAGGGGATATTAGCACTTTTAAGCGATTCGTGCCTGAGAGAAACGATCGTTAACAACGCCTTTCTCTGTGCCCAAAAATACGATATCAAGAACCATATTCAACAACTTGAAGACTTTTATGTCTGTGAGCTGGAAAAGAGAAGGAAGTAGTATTAAGCGTCAATTTCAACAATCTCTACAAGCTATGGTTAACGCTACTGTACAGACCCCTTCTTTAATTCCTCAAGCTTATACCTGAATCCTTACTGAAGGTCTCTATATTTTCGAGATGACTCACATTATTCCAGACAATAAGACTCCAGCGCCCGTTAACATACTCAAAAATGCAGAGGTTCGCATTATACAGCTTGAAGCGCCAACTATTTCCAGGTGGGAGACCAAGCACCATTTCAAAAAAAACCATCAAGAGACAACCATGAGCGATCGCCACAACGGTTTCATCTAAATGTCGTTCAGCGATCGCATTCAGGACACGACAGCCTCTTTCCCTACATTGCCTTAAACTTTCTCCTTCTGGGATGACGTATTCAAAGCCAATACGTTCATAGTCTTGCCGATACTGTGGAAACTTCTTGTCCATTTCAGAGACTGTTAATCCCTCAAATATTCCATGTTCCACTCTCGTAATTGCGGCTCAAAAATGACTTTCTTTCTACATACTTTAGCAATGATATTGGCTGTTTGAACAGCACGACCCAGATCGCTGCTGTATAAAGTGGTGAATGAAAGACGCAGTAAGCGATCGGCAATTGCATGGGCCTGCCGGATTCCTTTGGGTGTCAGTGGACTATCGAGTTGCCCCGTAGCCTTACTCTGTACATTCCACTCGGTTTCCCCATGGCGTACAATGACAAGTTTCATTTCTTCTTATCCTATAGATAGTGATTGATAAGGAAGGCTCCATTTCTACGGCAGGGTTTTGATTTCCAGCCTCATTTGACCAATTTTGAATCTGCCCTGCTCAAATTTCTAAATATTGAAAACTCTCTGTATATCCTCGTAGGCTTGTTTCTGTATTTCCAGCGCCAGCCAGGTTACATGGACAAAATAAGATACCAAATTATCACAGCATAGTGGATTATTGTCGTAGGTGTGGGTATAGCAGAGTTTGAACCTGCTGTCGATATCCATGTTCAACAGACCCAGTTCAGAGTTTTCTAACATAAATCGCGAAATTACACGCTGGTCATTCTGACGGCAATCCATCATGTATTTATCCACAAAATTACTGGCAATATAGTTAAGCATACGGAGATAAGCCCATTTGTAGCCAATGATAAAGCCACTGTTGAGATACTTTGCTGGATGCCCTAAATAGTTAGACAAAAAGAAGGGAAGTACATCGGCACTGTGGTGGCAGAATACTGTTTCGGCACTGATGATAATATCTTTACCTGTGGCACTGAAATCTGCTGCCAATCCCGCAGGATCGTAACGAATGCACAGGACATCATAGGCATCCGTAAAGACTATGATTGTGTCGTCAGCAATATCGGTATCAGAAGCTAAGAAGTCGCGAACCTTGAATATCTTTGAGAGGAGTCCCAGTCGCGGACAGTAATTATCGAGGATACGCAAGTTACCCTGCAATGATGAATGCAGTGGCTGGACGCGCGGACTACCTGCGTCGCACAAGGTGATGAAAATAGGTTCTTCAGGAATTTGCATAAGCCTCAAATCGCTTCATTTCTTGATTCCACTTACACAGACTGTAACCAGTGATATCAAATCCGTTTGTATCCGATTGAGGAATTTTATGTCATCGAGCTTCAAAAGAGAAGAAAGTAGGGTTACGAATAGCACCGGATGCTGCATTTCTAAAATTGGGCAACATATCTATTCTTAATCTAATAGATATGTTGCCAGGACAGTTCACTAGACCCCCGCAGTTTACAGGGAAATCATCAGTCTAAATCTTGATTCCAAGACGCACTTCCTTATCAATCCGTGTCAGCATTGGCCCAGGCACCTCACGGAAGTAGTCATCCGTGGCTTTGCGCGATCCAGCCCAGCAACCATAGTCATCAACGATCAGAACGCCTCCTGTGGAGAGTCGAGGGTAGAGAAGCTGAAACTCAACGGCTGTGGATTCATACCAATCGGTATCTAGACGCAAAACAGAGATGACTTCTGGCTTAATTCTTTCCAATGTCTCAATGACATCTCCTTGCACAAAATGAATCTCAAAATCAAAATTATGGACGGAGAAAGCTGCTTGAACATCTTCCAATGAAGCGTAACACCAACCAATGTCGTCCCCATATTGCTCCATCATTTCAAAGCCGGTACGTCCATATTTGTCCACATCAAATTCAGTGGGGGTTGGCATACCCTGAAATGTGTCATACAGATATAGCTGGCGATCGCTAACATTTCGCGCTTTCATAATCAAGGCAGCAAGTAAAGCGCTTCCTCCTCTCCAAACTCCGCACTCCAGAATATCACCGGGTATCTCGCGATCGAGGACGTAGTTCACCGATGTATAAAGGGCAAAGAGTGCCTCTACGCTGGTCATTGTATAAGGCTTTACCTGCTCAAATAAATCCATGAAAACCGGATCTTTACCCATATCTGGTGTGATCTGATCTTTCATGGTTGCTTGATGCTTTGTGGAGAAAACGATCGTTCGCTCAGTATTCATGATCGCAAGGAGGAGTGGGGATAGTTTAGGAGGATGGGAGCTGCAAAGCTTTGATGATTATACACGAGCAATAGATTAATAGCTCATCTTTTATCCTCGGTATGAGGTGATTGCGATTGATGGCTGCGCTGGACGATCAGACCTTCGTTTCCTCGTAGCTCAAGGGTATGTCCCAGTTGCCCTCCCTGGCGATCCATGAATGTAGAGAGGAGAACTTTTGACTGGTTGCGAAACTCGATCGGTAATGTCCATTCCTGGTATTCAGAACTGAAGTTCAAAGCTACAACGAGATCCGATGTCTCGTTAAAGCGTCGATAGCAGAAAAGCTGTGATGGTGAGTATAAAGAAATGTAGTCACCAAGCTGTAGTGCCGGTTGTTGCCGACGCAAGCGCAAAAGTGCCTGGGTGAGTGAGAGACACGATCGAGAATCATGCTTCTGGGACTTGACATTGATACTGCTGTAGTCATGAGTGATGGGCAACCAAGGCTGGACTGATTCTGAACAGAAGCCTGCATTAGCAGAGTCATCCCAGAGCATCGGCGTGCGCTCAGGATCGCGTCCCACCCCAATACCGGGAGCTTTTTTTTCCCAAGGATCTTGGATATGCTCGGAGGGAATCCAGGCATCCTCCATTCCCAGTTCCTCTCCGTAGTAGATTGTTGGTGTACCGCGAAGGGTAAGCAATAACATCATGCCGATTTTGGCTTGAGAAATCCCAATTCTGCTGGCGACGCGATGCTTGTCATGATTACCCAATGTCCAATTGGGCCATGCACCTTCAGGCAGCAGTCTCTCATAACGATCGACAATTTCTCGGACGGACTCAGCACTCCATTGCAAATCAGATGACATCAATTCTGAATTGAGGGGTAAATGAAATTCGTCATTATTTGACCCATAGTGCTTGACAATTTCTTCTAGTGATTTGTATAGTTCAGCAATCAAAAGCCGATCGTCATACCCATCTACCAGCGTCCGCAGCATCCGATTGAAATCGTGAATTTCCGGTATATTCTTGCTGAAGACTTCAAACAGGCGATCGGATGGTTCCATGCCTGGATGCCAGTCGGGATTCACCGGATTATCTCGAAATTGCAAATCTTTGAAGGCACGATAGGCGGCATCAACTCGAAATCCATCCACGCCTCGCTGTAACCAAAAATGTAGTACATCCAACATCGCCTGTTTAGCATCGAGGTTACGCCAATTGATATCTGGCTGCTCCTTGAGAAACGAATGTAGATAGTATTGCTCTGTTTTATCATCCCATTCCCAGGCAGAAAGCCCATCAAAACGTCCTAGCCAATTATTGGGAGGACTACCATCTGGCTTTGGATCTTTCCATATATACCAGTCTCGCTTGGGATGAGAACGCGAACTGCGGGATTCAATAAACCACTGATGCCGATCGGAACTATGCGCGGCAACAAAGTCCATCAAGACCTTGAGATTGCGATCGTGCAAATGTTGTATCAAGCTATCGATATCTGAAAGGGTACCAAAAACAGGGTCAATATTTGTATGGTCGCTGACATCATACCCAAAATCGGCCATTGGAGAGGGGTAGAAGGGTGTCACCCAGACGGCATCTATCCCCAACCATTCTAAATAATCTAGTTGCTGGATAATGCCGGGGATATCACCGATGCCATCTCCATTCGAGTCCTGAAAGCTACGCAGATAAGGCTGATAAATAACAGCAGACTTCCACCAAGGAGAATGAGACATTACGGTCATGGGTAATTAGAATCAATAAAAAAAAGGAAGATTTCTTGGCTCAGGAATTGGTATGGGTACCTAAACGACTGCGATCGCAGCGAATTGTGAAAAAACTTGCCAGCATGGATGCTATTGTCAGTGTTGAACGGCTGATGAGATATTATCATAATCCCTATTATGTCACTTTGACCAGAAAAAAAAGCTCTTGCCTTGCTGTATCTGGATTTTAGCCATTGTTAATAATTTATTCTTCGCCTTGCGAAAGCCTAACAAACCATTAGTTCCAAAAAATTATCTACCGAAAGTGACAAAAGAGGGATTATGATTGCCTGAATGATTTAGGTAGATCAATTCTCCCATATCCCTGTTTCATCCTTTAAGGAAGTAGGTAGGACTGAAAAGATTTACTTCACAAACAGCCTCTAAAGAAAGACAATTGATATGATCCCTCAAATTCAACCTTGGATTGACGATAGTGAATGGCAAGAAGTTAAGCGGGTGATGGACTCAACCTACTTAACCGAGAATCAGGTGACAGAGGAGTTTGAAGCTGGCATTAGGGCTTTAACGGGGGCACAGCACGCAATTGCTGTTTGCAACGGTACTGCTGCCTTATACTGCATCCTCAAGGCTCTGGATATCGGTCATGGAGATGAGGTGATTGTCCCCAACCTGACCTTTGTTGCTTCATCGAATGCGGTGATTATGGCAGGGGCTAAGCCCGTCTTTTGCCCAGTTAGAGCAGATACCCTGTGCATTGATGTAGAAGCAGCCGCAGCGCTGGTCAATGATAAGACCAAAGGGATTATGCCTGTCCATTTGTACGGTCAAAGTGCAGATATGGATGCGGTACTCGCCTTTGCTAAGCGCTTTGAGTTGAAGGTGATTGAAGATGCAGCACAGGCGATCGGAGTAGAGTTCAACGATCGTCATGTCGGCTATTACGGAGACGCAGGTGCCTTTTCCTTTTATGGCAACAAAACGATCACTTGTGGTGAAGGTGGGATTATTGTAACCGACTGTGATACTATTGCCCAGACTTGCCGCCGGCTTAAGAATCATGGGCGATCGCGTCGCGGCACCTTTATCCACGAACATATTGGCTTTAATTTTTCCATGACAGAAATGCAGGCAGCCATTGGTGTTGCCCAGCTCAGAAAGCTACCTGCAATTATTAAGCGCAAACAGCAAATTTATGAAGCTTACATGGCTGGTTTAGCAGATGTGACGGAGTTGCAGCCGATCTTTATGGACCCACGCTGTAAGCCCGTCCACTGGTTTACCTCTTTCTTTGCGGAAAACCGGGCTGAACTGGCTGACTATTTAACCCATCGGGGAATTCAAACCAGACTATTTTTCTGTCCGCTTCATCTTCAACCTTGCTATCAAGACTGGACCGATCCCAGCATGAACTATCCCGTCAGTACATCTGCTTATGAGCGGGGAATTTCTTTGCCATCATCTTATAGTTTGACTGATGAAGAACTAGATTTTATCATCGGCGAAATTCACCTGTTTTATCAGCTTTCTGAGCAATTGAAAAGTGCTTGAATCTCCCCTCTCCCAAACCTCCGAATATCTTGCCTGCCGCGAGCAGGTAATTGCGGCTGTGGCAGATTTGCCCCAGGGTAAAGCCTTATCTGAGGCGCTGATTGCAGGTCGCGACTTTCTTCACTGGATCCGTCCCCATGAGGTTGCAGGCGCAACCAGAATTCAGGTGCGGGAGGGACACGGTCCTCAAAATCTCAATGGTGAGCCGCTTGACACGCAGTTCCATGCTTATTTGGAAGCGGTGATTAATCCCCAGATCCGTATTGGTCTACTCGCAGATGGCACTAAACCCAGCAGCTATGACGATCGCAAAGTCCGCTGGTCTGGGGCTGGAGTCGCTGGATTCTGGTCTCGCAGTCAAGACACCTTCACCCTGGAAGTTGGGCCCACTAGCTACCCACGTTGTCGTCTGGATTTGACTCGCAGTTCGCTCGAAGCACTAAAGCTGATGATGCGCGGACTGACAACTTACCAAGATCCCTACGCTTATTTTGCTAGGGGAGTTGGGGTTGCGGTGGTTCCGCTGACTGCGGATGGTAATGTCTACATTGGTAGGCGATCGACTTCATCGGATTACACAGGCGTTCTCAATTTTGTGGCTGGTTGGGCTACATTTTCTCCTGCAGCTCAAGACATCAATTTTTATCAAGATGCTCAACGGGAATTGTGGGAAGAAGTGAATGTTGCCATGACCTTAAATGACACGAATACTCGGTTTATTGGTATGTCTGGCAACCCGATCACGGGGGAAGTTGATTTGGTCTTTGTGGTGCAAACGGAAATGGGCGATCGCCATTTTCGATCGGGTCAGTGGGAAGAGCATTCTTGTTTGGTTCGCATTCGCAATAAAGCTGAAGCTGAAGTTCTGCTGGAACATGGACTGTTACCCGGAGAGCAAGAACCTTGCGCTCTGATGTTTTCCTCTCGCTTGGGCTTAGAATACTTAGTTCAACAGCATTGGTGAACGGTAGATAGAAAACACCTGACACCGCTGGCAATCAAATATTTTGAACAGGATGAAACTCTATGCAATGGCTCAATGAACCCTCCCAATGGACAGACTCAGGCGATCGTTTGACTGTCAAAACTTCTCCCAAAACAGATTTCTGGCGAATTACCCATTATGGGTTTATTCGTGACACCGGACATTTTTATTTTGATTCCATCAGCACTGATTTTGTGGTTGATGTCAAAATACGCGGCAATTACAAGGATATCTACGACCAGGCAGGCCTCATGCTGCGTGCCGATGAAAAGCATTGGATCAAGACAGGTATTGAATATGTTGATGGCGTACAAAATCTGAGTGCTGTCGTTACCCATGACTATTCAGATTGGTCAGTCATTCCCTTGCCGAATCCCCCTGATGTTTTACACTTGCGCGTTGAACGCTCTAAAGAAGCTATCCAAATTTTCTATTTAAATGAAGCTTCTAACTATGCAATGCTCAGAATGACGTATTTACCCTATGAAACGCTTCAAGTAGGCGTTATGTGTGCCTCTCCAGACGGAGGTGGATTCGAGGTAACGTTTGAGGATTATCAGGTCAATGCTACAGGATCGTAATCTTCCTTTGAACCCATATCGGTCAAACCCTTAAGGAGTGATGGGTTTACCGATTGTTGTCACCCCATCACTCCTTAAGGGCAAAGCGAAAGAAGCTCCCTAGCCCGATCGGGAAAATTACTAATATTTTTAACCAAATTGAGCGATTTTATTTAGCTATTGGAGTGTGTTTTTCTAAATTCATTCTCAGGCTTCCGAATCGTATAGGCTCAATAAGTAGGGGGAGCAGTTATTCTAGTTGCCAAGACAAGCCCAAGGGATGAAGAGAAGACTTTTCGCGAATAATAGTGGATAGAGAAGGAATGATTCTCAGTTGAGAAATTCGGTCACGCACATACTCAAAAAAACTGATTCCCAACTGACGAGTAGTAGCAACAAGAAACATAAAAGTTTCCTGGCCTGAGTACCCTCAATCGTCCCAGTTGCATAGCCGATCTTACGTCGCTGCACCATAGTTCTGGCAGCTAACTCAGCCGGATTATTATGCAAAGGTAATTCAGGATGCTCTAAAACCCGCTCGCAACTCCGATACTTTGGTCGCAGTTAATTGTTGGCGTTCATTCAACAATTCATAACCGCTTTTCGTTGTAAAAAGTAGCCAAAATTTAGACTTTAAAGGCAGTGCAGCTTCTGCACTAAAAGCATCTTTGTAAGCTAATAATTCCAGATAATAATCCCAAAAATATTCGATCGACTACCCTAAAATTACTTGATGGCAATGTTGTCATCACCAAAAACTGAGATGGCGTCAGGTATTTTTGTAAATGAGTCTGGTAGAATCTTCGTATCATTATTTTTTTGGATAAGCAAGCGTGTAACAATTCTGCTGCCTATCTTTTTTTACTACAAGTTGGCTCAATCATTACTAAATATGGGTTTCAGGCGGGTTGTCACCCCCCAGGAGGCACAATATTCATCAATAAAATTGATGGTGGATCGAGATGGGCGGGCTTCATCCACAGGCAGCAACTGAGTTTGGGTCGTTTTCGGCTATTCTACTCCCATCAGAGTGACACAAGAGCAATAAATTGCCTGTTGAAATTGTCGAAAGGGTTGTGGAGCATGAGGTGTAGGGTGTAGGCGCATGCAAATTAAATTCCTATTAACTTATGCTAGGTATCAATGTCGGGAGAAGCCACTATGCTTGGTAAATCAAGGATGCCCTTATCACCTGGACTTTTCAGAAAAATTCCCCTACAAATACTGCTAATTGTTCCATTTGTTGTTCAAACAGTTGGAGCAGTGGCTGTTGTTGGTTATCTTTCCTATAGAAACGGTCAAAAAGCAGTAAATGATGTAGCTACTCAGTTGCGGAATGATGTTAGCGATCGCATCAACCAAAATCTAACTTATCTGCTTGCTATTCCCTTTCAATCCTTTGAAAACTATGATGCAGCCCTGAGCCAAAACCGCATCGATCTTAATAATGGGAGAGACGTAGAGAAGTTTCTATGGGGACAACTCCCTGCCTTTCCCCTTGTTGCTGCCGCAGCTTTTGTTACCCCCAATCAAGAGTTTTTTGCTGGTGAGCGGCAGGATAATGGCGCGATCGTCATCCGTGCTTCGGAGGTAGAAAATAACCACACTTTGACGACCTATACCGCCAGTCCAGAGGGGGAACGCCGAGAAATTATCAACGCCGGGAACCCTAACTTTGATCCCCGCAATCGCCCCTACTATAAAATTCCAGTCCAGCAAAAGCAAGCTGTTTGGGCAAAACTGTATCCTCACATTACAGGTAAATACCTATACATTGCGGCTGGCAAACCCATATATACCAAGACTGGAGATATCCAAGGAGTGTGGATGACAAGCTTAAATCTGGTAATGTTTGGGGATTTTTTAAGTAAACTCAAAATCGGTAAAACTGGACAAAGTTTTATTCTGGAACGTTCTGGAGAAATGATTGCCACCTCTACAGGAGAAAAGCCCTTTCAATATTACCCAGACAAGGTTGTCCAACTGCCAGAGCAACGAGTTCAACGACTTAAGGTTGTCAATAGTAGCAATGCCATCACCCAAAAAGCGAGTCAAGCTTTGCTAGAGCAGTTTCAGGATTTTCAAAAAATCCAAGCATCTCATCAACTGAAATTTACCATCGCTGGTAAAAATTATTTCGTCCAAGTCGATCCTTTTCGAGATAGTAAAGGTATTGACTGGTTGGTGGTGGTGACTATTCCAGAAGCAGACTTTATGAATCAGATTAATGCCAATACTCAGACTACAATCCTGCTCTGTTTAGCAACTTTGATTTTGGCAATTTTGTTGGGTATCCTGACCGCTCGCCGGATTATCCATCCTGTGGAGCGGATCACTACTGCTTCGGAAGCGATCGCTCTTGGCAATCTCAACCAACAAGTGGAGGTTAGTTCCATCGTTGAACTTGGCAAATTAGCCAACGTTTTTAACGGCATGACCAGACAACTGAAGGATTCTCTAGATGCCATCCATTTGGCAAATGAAGAGTTGGAAGCTAGAGTGGAGCAAAGAACTGGAGAACTGCGCCTAGAAAAAGAAAAGTCAGAACAATTACTTTTGAATATCTTACCTGCCGAAATTGCCGATCGCCTCATGCGGACTAATGAATCTCCTGCTGAACATTTTGAAGAAGCCACGATTTTGTTTGCGGATATCGTAGGTTTTACTACTATCTCGGCACGGATAGAGCCGATGCAATTGGTAGCAGGTTTGAACCAAATTTTCTCTACGTTCGATCAACTCACTGAAAAGTATGGCTTAGAGAAAATTAAAACCATTGGGGATGCCTACATGGTAGTTGGTGGTTTACCAGTTTCTCGACCGGATCATGCCGACGCGATCGCCAACATGGCGTTGGATATGCAAGCCTATATGCAAGAGGTGGAGAATATTTTTGGGGAATCTCTACAAATTCGGATCGGGATTAATACGGGTCCTGTAATTGCGGGAGTAATTGGGATTAAGAAATTTATCTATGACCTCTGGGGTGATGCGGTGAATGTCGCCTCAAGGATGGAATCCCACGGCAAACCGGGATACATTCAAGTCACCGATGCGACTTATCTCAAATTACAGAATAAATACTTACTAGAGCCAAGGGGTACGATCGAGGTCAAGGGAAGAGGAGAAATGATGACCTATTGGCTCTTGGGTCGGCGGGGAGGAATATTAGCCACTAGCACTCGATAGGTGAATAACTGTTAAAATAACGTTAACTAAGGGTTATTTTAACTCAATGTTAATTATTGAATTATCTAGGAGAGAAAACTGCCTGTGCTAGCACCTTTCATCCCAACATCTACTCCGAATCTACTGTATTGCACAGGTACAGAATTACGGCTAGATCTTCTCAGAAGCCTGAATCTGGCTTACAATATCTGACATTGGCCAATATCCCCAAGATTCTGTAATCTGCTGGTTCTCAATCTTAAATATTTCTAACGCCTCAAATTCTATTTTAACTCCACTGGCAGCCATACCAACAAACTCACCTAGGTGCGTAGCTGTAAAGTGACCTCGAAATACAACTTTGTCATTTTCTTCAATGAGATCGTCAATCACCACTTTGATATCTGGAAAGGCTTTGTGAGTCGCCTTCAGTATCTCAATCGCATCCTCGACGCTTCGCACTTGAGGTAGCCCGTGATCTAGATAATTCGGCACAATATACTTATATGCAGCTTCGTAATCTTGATTGTTATAAATTTCAAAAAACTGTTTAACTACTTCCTTATTAGTCAGGGTATTCATACAATCTCATTTCTAGTTTGACAGGTAAATCATACACGAACGCTGTTACGTTGTAAACTTGTCTTTTTGAGTTTCCAGAGCGATCGCATACGTTTCTTAACATTTTCAGTAGTTTTGTGAAAGTTGCGTAAGTCCTGACCTACTTTCCTCACTTGCCTACAACTGATACCAGTGCTCGATCGATTGCTGCCAATACATCCGCATCTAGTTGTATTCCTGATGCAGCAGCGTTATCAACAATTTGTTCGGGACGACTAGCACCGATAATGGCTGAAGATACGTACTCAGAGCGTAGTACCCAAGCCAGAGCTAACTGTGGCATACTCAACCCTAACTCTTGGGCAATGGGTTTCAGTTTCTGTACTGCTGTTAGAATGCGATCGCTAAACAACTCCTCCAGCAAAAACCAATTCATTTTTTCATTTGCAGCGCGAGAATTTTGAGGTGGAACTTGTCCTGGCTGGTATTTACCTGCAAGTACACCTTGAGCTAATGGCGACCAAACAATCTGACCAACACCATTAGCTGCACACAATGGAAACACTTCAGCTTCCGGTGTGCGCCACAGCATAGAATACTGAGGCTGACTGGAAACAAAGCGTTCAACATCAGCAATATTGAACGCAGATTGAATTTGCTCTGGACTCCACTCGCTAAAGCCGATGTAACGAGTTTTTCCCTGACGCACTACCTCAGTGAGTGCCGTCATTGTTTCCTCCAAAGGTGTGTTCGGATCGTAGCGATGACATTGATACAGGTCAACATAATCGGTACGCAATCGATTTAAAGAAGCATCGATTTGTTTTCTGATCTGGGCTGCTGACAGTCCTTGGTCAGTAGGTGACGTGGGAAAGAAGACCTTGGTTGCTAGGATATAGGACGATCGCTCAATTCCTTGTAATACTTCCCCTAGAAATGACTCAGCGCCGCCAGCCGCATAAGAATTAGAAGTATCAATGAAGTTAATACCAAGGTCAAAGGCTGTGTAAATGCAAGCCTCTGCATTTTGCTGTTCGACACCCTCACAAATACCCCAGGAACCAAGACTGATTTCTGAAATATGCAATTCGCTGTTACCCAATTTTCTGTATTTCATTTGTATTTCTTATTTCAATGTTTTTTTATCTTCATTTACAAAAAATGAAGGTAATTCGTCAAAATAATTGTAACCGTCCAAGATACTACAGGGCAATGAGAGTTTAGCCGGTATTTTCAAGATAGATTAAATTATTAGTTGGCAACAGCCTCCTTCTCCTCAGTTGATTGCAAAGTCATAGGTATCTGTATTCCAGAAACTAATACGCAAGATAACATAAATACGGATAAAGCTAACCATAAAAAATGATTGCTATGAAAATAAAAGGTTGATAAACATAGAAAGATAAGTCCCAGTAAGCCGCTGACCAAGTACGTATTGCGTACAGCAGAACCCTCACCCAAGCCAGAAAAATATCCATCTAGAATATAAGCAACTCCCGCGCCCACTACAACAATGGGTATCCAAAGGATATAAATTTTAATTGCTTCTATCAATTCAGAATGGCTAGTGAACAGATGAAATATCGGGTCAGGAAAAAGGAAAGCAGCTAGTCCAACTACTAAACTAATCGCCAGATTGGTTGCTAATGCAATTTGCAAAAGCGGCACAAATTTATGTGTTGTTCCTTGACCTTGAAAGTTACCGATTAAACTTACAGTAGCGTATTCTACTCCATCACACATATACATACTTAATGCTACTATTTGGAGAAGTAAAACATTTTCAGCCAAAACCTCAGTCCCCAATGTTGCACTAAAAGCATTGAAAAGTACAAAAATAGATACGATAACTATAGACCTAACAGATAGATTGCCATTCAGAACAAAAGCAGTTTGCAATGCGGACAAATTTAGGACTTTTCCTGTTAAACTACCTATTTCTTTTAAGGAAAATTCACGACCAATCATTACAAGCGCTACAAATAAGGTTAGATACTGGCTAATAGCCTGCGACAATCCCGCCCCCATGCTTGACCAATCCCAAAGGACAATGTAAAGGTAATTAAGTGCAACATTAGCAACATTCCCAATAATAGTGAGTAAAAGAACTTTGCGGTTTTGTTCTCTTCCAAGAAACCATCCAATTAAGACTAAGTTGACGAAAGCTGCAGGCGCTCCCCAAATCCGACTATTAAAATAAGTAATACCGGCCAGTTGCACATCTGGAGTAGCGTTCAACAACATAAAGCCTAGCTTCCCCAAAGGGTATTGCAGCAGCAGAAAAAGCATACCCAATCCCAAAGCGATTAAACCATTTTGTAGCCCTGCTAGAAGTATGGCTTCTCGGTCATCTCGTCCAACTGCTTGAGATGTAATCGCAGTTGTTCCTGACTTAATAAAAGAACAACTTTCGTAGAGAAAATCAAACAAAATAGCACCTAATGCCACCCCTGCTAAATAACTAATGTTTGACAGGTGTCCCAGGAAAGCTACGCTGATTGCACCCGATAAGGGTATTGTAATATTCGACACTACGTTGACAGCAGCGATTTTCAGAAAGCGATATAGAAAGTCGTATTGAAGCAATGTCAAAGTCCCTTGGGATAGATACTCCAGTCTAGTTTATCAGTATTTTTTGCCTAATGTCAACTTGAAATACTGAACCGTATTGGGTTATGAGTTAATAAGCCTGTCAATAATCCGCTATCTTGTTTGAGGTTCAGGGGCTTTAATGCTTTTACAATCAAGGTTCCAGAGGCATTATCACCCCGTCAAGTGGAATCCATCGCAAGATAGACTTTTGCACGATATCTATTAGTTTTAATCAATGAAAATTTCAATGACAAACTCCGTTCCTTCTCCGAGTGCAGAAATACAACTTAATTTTCCGCCGTGTTTTTCTTCTACAATTTGACGCGATATCGCCAGTCCCAACCCAGTCCCTTTGCCCACGTCTTTAGTGGTAAATAGATGGTCGAAGATACGATTTTTTACCTCTTCCGACATTCCATTGCCGTTATCGGCGATGGCAATTTTTACCTTTTCACCTTCTACTTTCGTCCGAATAGTAATTTGATTGGGATGGGCTTCAATCTCTGCAAAATTCTTTCCTTGATTGGATTCTTCTAAGGCATCGATCGCATTCGCCAGCAGATTCATAAATACCTGGTTTAATTGTCCCAAATAACATTTTACTTTGGGAATCTTGCCGTACTCTTTAATGATTTGAATTTCAGGATGCTTTTCGTTCGCTTTCAGGCGATGGCGTAAAATCATCAAAGTGCTATTGAGTCCTTCGTGGATATTTGCCTCAACTTTATGGGCCGTATCGGCGCGAGAGAAAGTGCGGAGGGAGGTGCTGATGTTTTTGATGCGATCGCACCCTATTTTCATGGAACTCAACATCTTGGGTAAATCTTCTACTAGATAATCTAAATCTATTTCCTCTGCTTTCTCAATCAATTCTGCTCCCGGTTGAGGAAACTGTTCTTGATAGAGGTGCAAATAATCAATTAAATCTTGGACTCCAGCATTAGCTTCATTAAGGTTCCCGGCAATAAAACCAACGGGGTTGTTGATTTCATGGGCAACCCCTGCAACTAGATTGCCTAATGCTGACATCTTTTCACTTTGGATCATTTGCATCTGAGCTTGCTGCAGTTCATTCAAAGTCTGCTGCACTTGGTGATAGAGGCGGGCATTCTCTAGAGCGATCGCCGCTTGACTAGAGAGAAAATTCAGCACTAGGAGGCGCTCGGGACTAAACACCCCACTGGTTATCCGATTTTCTAGATACAAAATGCCGACCAAATTCCCCTGATTTAGAATTGGCAAACCCAGCAAACTCTCCGGTTGGTGGTACTCTAAATAATCGTCAATTACAGGCATATCTGTTTTGAGGCGATCGATGACAACTGCTGCTAGGGTGTTTTTAACATACTGGATTAATTTAACGGGAACGGTGGGATTGTTCTCTAGGGGTTCCGTTTGCAGGCTAATGTCTTCCAAGGTAGCGATCGCCCGCACTTGCCATTGTTGATCTTGGCAGAGCATCAGTGCACAGCGATCGGCTCCAGAGTTTTGTAGCATTGTTTGAGTCACAATTTGCAGCAACTCATCCAGGTCGATCGTGCGGGAGATGACTTGGGAGATTTGCAGCAGGGTCGAAAAATCTAGAGCATGATTGATGGAGGTGTTGGAGGTACTCTGGTGGGTGCTCGAATGAATGGAGTAAGTAGGATTGCTGAGCGTGGATACGGTTTCTAAAATAGTGAGGGGTTGAACGGACTCTTGTAAAATAGGGCGCAGCAGATCGGGATAATGTTTTTCTAAATCATCTGTTTTGGCTTTGGCTTCCCAGCGGGCGTAGCAGTAGTAAGCTTGCTGCATATAAACCTGAGCGACTTTTTCTTTGCCCCAGTCGAGGTAGAATTTGGCGGCGAGTTCGCTGGCTAAGGCTTCTTCGTTGAGGAATTGGTTTTCTTTAGCGAGTTGAATGGCGCGATCGTAATAGTCGATCGCTTCTAGTTTTTGCCCCTGTACCCGATACCGTTCTGCTTCTACCAAAAGAAACTTATGTTGGTAATTCATTGGGGCATAGTGCCCCCATTTCTTCAGCTTTTTCTGATTCGCCTGAATGCACTTCAAGATTTGCTGGCGTTGTGAAGAGGTTGCAGTCGCGTAAATTGCCAGTTGTGCCAGAGAATCGTAAAAGAAGTGCAGCACCGTTGGGAGTGAGGAAACACAGTTTTCAAAGTAGGGTTTAGCAGCGTTTGACTTCTCAATTGCTGCGTCATACTGCCCGAACAAATAATGAAGATGCTGCTGGCAAACGTAACTAAAAAATAACCCTGTACGATCGCTCGCAGCCACCTGTGCGGGAATATCTTCAGCCACCCGATAGCTTTCGCCGGACAAGCAACTCGGATCGCTAGAATCACCCAGAAGATTTAAGGTCGCTTGATGGTATATCTGGATGTAAAGAGAGCCGTTTTTTTGGTTGAAAGGAGCGATCGCCGTTATGAAAGAACGAATTGCTGCTTCTGCTTCCGTTAAGTTCTCCCCTGTCCAGTAGCGATTGTAAGAATGAACCAAAGCTGCCCAAGCAGCATATTCTACATCTCCCGTTTCTAAACCGCTCTGGTAAGCTGTTAACAGCGCTGGCATTGTATCTGCGATGCGATCGCGCCAATGGCTGATAAACGTATAAGTCATAAATAGCACTTTCGCTTTCAAATCCGTCGCGTTAAAACGCTCTAGTAATTGCAGAGAAAGTTGTCCAAACTGATAGCCTCCTTCGATATCCATGAGTATGCCGCAGAGGATCAGTCCATACCAAGCATAGCCAAAAGCTGATAGGGCAGTATTGCCGTGCCGTACAGACAAGTTAACCCGCTCAAATACCAGTAGCGGCATCAACTTCGGAGCACAAAGATAGGCAGCAGAAGCAGCACTAGAAAGAATTCGCATCGCTGCCAATTTGTTAGCATCTGTCATATTTGGCAGATTCACAAGCTGTTCCGGTTTCTTGTTACCGAGAATCAACTTAGTTTTGGCTAAACCCAGCAATACTTGAGGCTGAGTCGGGTTTTTGGGAAGCCGAATCCCAAACTGCCCGAGCACATCAATTGCTGTGTAAACGCCATCCTGGGGCTGGCCTTGGGCAAGGTAAGCGAGGATTTGAATCTCGTAAGCGCTAACTTTGTCGATCAGTTGGTTTGCTTGTTGCAAAATCGCAGTAATTAGCTGTTCCATCTGTTCAAATTGGCTGCACAAATACGCTGCTTCGGCTGCCAAATTGTGCAGCGCCAGCGTCAGAGTATATTGTTCTTGCCAGCTATCGGCTGGTAAGCTGCTAATACCTGTATTGACAAATATCAATGCCGCGTCAAACGCTGCGGCAGCTTTTGCAGTTTTCCCAGCCTGCAAGTTGAGCGAGGCTAATTCATAACGTGCTGTTTGTTCGCAAATCAGCCCGCGGGCAAAGTTGAAATGACCGACAATATCAAAAATTCTTTCCTGACGTTGAGTTTCACTACTTTTTTGCAGCAACAGTTGCCCTATTTTCAGGTGAGTGGCTTGTTTTCGATCTTCTGGAATTAGGGAATAAGCCGCTTGTTGAATGCGATCGTGTAGAAATTTGTAGTTAGGTAATTGAGCGGCGGTAGTTGGCAATACATCGGTTGTTTTCCGAGGTTCTTTTCCTTGATAAAACTTGTAAATTTCACTGGTTGGTAAGATGAATCCTTCTTGCAATGATTTCCACAAATCCGCCGCAGTTTCTTCTGGCGACTTCTCGCTGACTACCGCCAATGTATTCAAATCAAACTGCGCTCCAATGCACGCAGCCAACTTCAGCACATCCTGAGTTTCTGGCGGCAACTTCTGCAATTGCACCGCCATAAACTCCACCACATCATCGCTGATAATTAGGGCTTTGACTTTGGCAATATCGCACTGCCACCCCCCTGTTACCCCCATCTGTCCCCCCTTAGTAAGGAGGGATGAAAGGGGGGTGGAGTTAAATGCAATCAGCCCATCTTCCTGTAGCGATTTGAGAAATTGCGTGGCAAAAAATGGATTGCCTTTGGTTTTTTTATAAACTAACTCGGTTAAAGGCTGAGCCAAAGGGCGATCGCACGAGAGCGTATCTGCTATCAAATCGTTAATATCGGCTTGACTCAGAGGTTCCAAGGTAATAGTATTTACCGTTACTTGGGATTTTTCCATTTCTGCTACTGCCAACATAAATGGATGAGCCGGAGATACTTCGTTATCCCGATATGCCCCAATTACCAGCAAATTCTGACTATCTTTTTCGCTCATCAACACTTGCAAAAGCTTCAGGGATGCTGAATCTGACCACTGCAAATCATCCAAAAAAATCACTAAGGGATGTTCTTTTGTAGCAAACACAGAGATAAATTTTTGAAACACTAAATTGAAGCGGTTTTCGGCGGCACTTCCCAAAAGTTCAGAGACAGGCTGTTGTTGGCCAATAATTCGTTCCAGTTCGGGAATTACTTCTACAATAACTTGACCGTTGTCGGCAACAGCATCCTGAATTTTTATTTGCCATTGCTGTAGCTGAACGTCGCTTTCTGAGAGTAATTGCTCCATCAATTCTCGGAAGGCTTGCACAAAAGCACTAAAGGGAATGTTGCGTTTAAATTGGTCGTATTTGCCTTTGATGAAATAACCGCGTTGGCGAACTATGGGTTTGTGAACTTCGTTGACTACAACGGTTTTACCAATGCCGGAAAATCCTGCAACTAGCATCATTTCCCTGCGGGATAAATTCGATTCCCCCCAGCCGTTTTTAGTAAGGGGTGAGTCTTCTTTTCCCTCGTTTATCTCGTTTCCAGGCTCTTCTGGAAAACGAAATTTAGAGGGGTTTGCTACTCGATCGAATGCTGCTAATAATTGGGCAACTTCGGTTTCTCGGCCGTAGAGTTTTTCGGGTATGATAAAGCGATCGCACACATCGCGCCGCCCAATGGCAAAACTCTCAATTTTACCTGTCTCATTGAGTTGCTGCAAACAAGTTTCTAAATCGGCTTTGGGCCCTAATGCACTCTGATACCGATTTTCAGCATTTTTAGCCATCAATTTGCTGACAATCTCCGAGAGCACAAGGGGAATTTTGGGATTAATTTCACGTACAGAGGGCGGTTGCTTGGCAATATGACAGTGGAGCAATTCCATCGGATCGCTGGATTGAAATGGCAATTTTCCTGTCAGCAATTCATAAAAAGTTACACCTAATGAATAAAAGTCTGTGCGGTAGTCAAGCCCGCGATTCATTCTTCCTGTTTGTTCTGGAGATAAATAGCTGAGTGTTCCTTCGAGGACGTTGGGATTCATCAGCGTTTGAGTTTCCCTTGGCAGCAAAGATGCAATACTAAAATCAATTAGTTTGACTTGTTTAGTCTCTGGATTAATTAGAATATTGGCGGGTTTAATATCTTTGTGAATAATGCGCTGCCTGCAAAGTATATCTAATGTATTGCATAGGTCGATCGCTATTTGGAAAAATTCAACGAGAGACGGAACTGTTTTCCCTTTCCCCGTCCATTCCTTCAGGGAAATTCCCCCAAAGTCTTCCACGATCAACGCATAGCCATTCTGGTACGCTTCCAGGCTGTAGGTTTGAATAATTCCGGGCAAGTTGAGGTTTTTGGCGATCGTGTATTGATTGCGAAAATTCAAGAGTTCGCTGAAGCTGGGATACTCGTTCCGCAAGACTTTAATCGCGACCGGTTTTTGGTCGCAGAGGCGAATTCCGCGATAAACTAGGGTGCGAGTGCCTGAATAAATGCGATCGACAATTTGATAACCAGCTAGTTCTATCATAGCAATAATTATTTTTTTAGTACAATATTTGGTCTTACAAGTATAATCTAGTGCCAATCAGATTCTACCTTCGTATCAATACTGAAAAATACAGCTAATTTCCGAGGCCGCGAACAGCTAACCGTTAACAGTTAACCGAATTCAGTTAACCGTTAACAGTTAACCAAATTCAGTTAACCGAATTAATTCTGGCTTTCAAGGCATCTCGCGCTTGTTCTCGATCGTCAAAATGGACTTTTTCAGTGCCCAAAATCTGATAATCTTCGTGTCCCTTTCCTGCAATCAGCACGCCATCTCCCGGTTTAGCGTCCATAATAGCAGTGCGAATTGCAGCGGCTCGATCGCACATCACGATCGGCTTTACTGCGGCGGGAATTCCGGCTAAAACATCCTCCAAAATGCGATCGGGATTTTCAGTGCGCGGATTGTCGGAAGTAACAACAGTTAAATCGGCTAATTCTGCAACAATTTTACCCATGATCGGCCGCTTAGTGCGATCGCGATCGCCGCCGCAGCCAAACACGCAAATCATCTGACCCGGAATAAACGGCCGCGACGCCTTCAGCAAGTTCTCCAAACTGTCGGGAGTGTGCGCGTAATCGACAATGACGCTAATATCTTGGTCGGGACTAATTTGCACCCGTTCCATCCGTCCCGGTACTCCCGAAAACTGAGATAATTTCTCCACAATTGCGGACAAATCTAAACCCAATTCTAAAACAGCACCGACAGCAGCCAACATATTTGATAAATTGAACTGACCGACTAAAGGCAAAACAAAAGCAGTTTCGCCCTTGGGAGTGTGCAGCATTCCCTTAACTCCATTGGGCTGATAATGCAAATCAAAAGCATACAAATCTGCCGTTTTGTCGTTAGTGCTATAACTCCAAACTTTTTCAGACTTAACGGTTTCAACTATCCGCTTCCCGTAGGGGTCGTCAATATTAATTACAGCGCGATTTTTGAGGTAATTTGGACTGAATAAAAGCGATTTAGCCTCAAAATAATCTTCCATATCGCGGTGATAATCCAGATGATCTTGAGTCAAGTTGGTAAATACAGCAACTTCAAAACTACAGCCCAAAACTCGCTGCTGCGCTAGGGCGTGGGAACTGACTTCCATCACGCCGTGTTTGCATCCGGCGACTACAGCTTCTGCTAATTGCTTTTGCAGGTCAACTGCAAAAGGTGTGGTGTAAAGTGCAGTTTGTTGGAAGCCCGGCCATCGAGTGTAAAGCGTGCCAAAAATCGCCGTCGGCAACTGCATTTCATTGAGCAAAAATTCGATTAAATGAGTTGTTGTAGTTTTGCCGTTAGTCCCGGTAACGCCGACAAGTTTTAATTTGCTAGCTGGATTGGCGTAAAAAGCAGTTGCTATTTGACCGCAAACTTCAGCCATATCGGCTGCTGCGATGACGCAGGGAACCTCTTCTAGCCCCTTGCTAAGGGGGGAAGGAACCTCTTTTAGCCCCCCCTTAGCAAGGGGGGGTTGGGGGGGTGTCTTCTCGGCTGCTTGGGTGGAAATTATGGCGGCAACTGCACCAGATTCGATCGCGCTTTGCCAAAAATCTCCGCCATCTACCCGAGTTCCCGGCATTCCCAAAAATAAATCTCCCGCCTGACAAGCGTGGGAATTAGTGGATAAACCCTTGACTTCGGCATCGAGGGCAGGATGTTTGGCGTCAAAGGAAATGCTGGGAACTGCTGCTAATAATTCTCTCAATTTCATCTGAAAAACTCCTTACTTGGATGTCTTGAATATGACTTGCGCAACACATTTTTTGAGCCGCTATCTACAGGCTTTTGCTGTGCGCACCATACAGGTTTACAGTAAAGTGCGTACCGCCAACCCCGAGGCCCGGATTAAGACGTGAGTTTTTGCGTAAATCGTATTATTGTGACGGATCGATTTGCAAATATTTCTGTAACATTTGCTCCAATTGGACGACACTACAGCGGGGAGAAGGACGGGGTAACAGTTCTTCAGCGGAGAATCCAGCCTCGCCAACAGAATTTTTTGGCTGGGGCTGCACTTTAAACAAAACTGGAACTTCGTACTGATAAGCTTCAAACCAATCGTTGCGTTCAGTAATATCTCTGACTTCGAGTTGAAACTTGAGGCTTTCAATCTGTTCGAGTTTTTCTTGCAACCCTTCGCACAAGTGGCAGCCGGGTTTGCTGTACAAAATTAATCGCATCATAAGACTACAATTAGACTTGATATTAAATTCTCGAACGTGCGATCGCAAGTTGGCGAACCCAACGCGAGTAAGACGCAACTCGCGGCTTTATTGGTCGCAATGCGCGATCGAAGTTATCTTAGCATTGGCTGCGAACAGATTACCGCGCTTGACAATCAAAACACTACAACCCCATCCCTCTCTTTCTTCTCTTCCTCTGTGCCCTCTGCGCCTCTGCGGTAAAAAAATAAATCTAGTTCACAAATCAAAGACTTAAATTTATTCACAACACCTAATTGTAAACTTAATCTTGACTAATTAATCAATCTTTAGTATAGTATATAAATAGCCCTACAGAAAGGAGGCAGTATGGACTGCACCGAATACGCAGAAGCCAAGCGAAAAGCAGCTAAAAAAATTAGCGCCGACATTCGAGAACGCTGGAACAATCGCATCGTCACGCGAGGATTGCACTTGATGGGTGAAGGGGGGGCCGTGCAGTATTTAGCTGATTACGGGCGCGGAATTGGTACGGCAAAAGTTATTGGTTTTGCACTGTGCGCGGAGTCGGAAGGATATCAGGAAATGGCTTTTGGCTTTTGGAAAAGAGCTTTTGAATTGGAAACCGGAGAAAAGCCGATCGCCCTCAATACTCCAAACAATTCTACCGCCGATTTCGCTCCTGCTAAACAATCAACTTCCGCCCCAAAAATAGAAACTGCCAACAATCCCATTGTTCCCGAATTGCCGCCGCACTTGCAGCCGGGAAGGATTGTGACGATGCAGCCGGTTGACGCGCCGAGCGATCGTTCTTATTATATCGAAAATCCCGATTATTGGGGGCAGCCGAAGCGCGACGGCAATCGAGTAGTTGTCATCGCGACGCCAGATAAAGTATACTACCAATCGCGATCGACTAACCTCCGGCAACAGGCATCGATTGAGATCGATCGCACATTAATCGACACGGCAGCTAAAATTGGCACCTTTGTTTTAGACGGCGAACTGTATTACAAAAGCTGTACCGGCAGCGAACACCGCACGGGGGCGCAAGCTGCTACAGTTAATATTGAAAGCGGTTTTCCGACAATCCAGCCCAGCGCAATTTATGCCATTTTTAAAAGTTTGTTTTTCAAAGGGAATGACCTAACTACCGTAGCAGAATCCGAACGGATTGCAGCGGGAGTTGAAGTTGGCGAAATGCTGGCTAATTTATCCCCAGCCTTTGAAATTGTACCGACATTTCGCACCGCAGCCGAAAAACTCGTGTTGGCAAATCAGCAGGAATCTGAAAATAGAGAAGGTGAAGTTTGGGTGTTGCACAACTGCCGCTATGTGGGCGGCAAAGATGTTAAAAAATATCCGATGGTGAGGACTAAATACTGTCTAGAATTAGACCTTTTCATTGTCGGATTGACAAATACAAAAGTTGCGGGGCGGCCATTTAGCGCCATCAAAGTAGCGCAAGAAATTGATGGCAAATTAGTGCCAGTAGGAACAGTGGGAACGGGTTTTAGCGCCGGGGAAATGCAGGAAATTGCCCGACTATACGAGGCTAACCCCAAAAGTGTCAAAATTAAAGTGCGATCGCAGGGTTTGACGGAAAGCGGCAAACTGTGGCACGCACGATTTTTGGAGTTTTGTTAAATTTGTAGGGAAACGGCACGGCCGTTTCCCACCCGGGTATGCGATTATTAACCAATAGTGTTAAATAAAAATATCGGAGGAAACATCAATGTTTCTTAGCAAGAATAATTTTTACATCTCCCCAGAAGAGTACCTAGAAGGTGAGCGAGTAAGCCCGATCAAACACGAATACAGACGCGGGCACGTTTATGCAATGACGGGGGCAAAAAAGCCTCACATTATTATTGGTAGTAATTTAGTTCGGCTGCTGGGAAATCATCTTCTGAATACGCCATGCTTAGTTCTTTCATCAGATATAAAAGTCCGACTGGAAGAGGCAAATTGCTATTACTATCCTGACGTAGCTGTGACTTGCGACGAAAGGGATACCTCAACTACTGAAGATTTCATTTTATATCCATCTTTAGTAGTTGAGGTATTGTCGCCCTCAACAGCAGCTTTCGACAGAGGCAATAAATTTGCCGATTATCAAACTTCTCCGAGTTTGCAAGAATACGTACTCATCACTCAATCTGAGATGAAAATTGAGTGTTTTCGACTCAATGCTGAGGAAAATTGGGTTTCTCAGATTTACCGGCAAGGAGATGAGTTAGAGTTAAGGAGTATAGATTTTCGCTGCCCGATCGCACAATTTTATCAAAAAGTCCCCGGCATGGTATTGTCATGTATGAAACCAGATTTTTAGTAGGAAAATTTTCTCGTCTGTACTTTGACAAAAACCTTAAACCTACTTCTTAGTAAAGACTTTAGTTTTTCTGCCGAAGCTAAAGGAGGGCTGAAGTCCTCACTACGAACCCAAAAGATACTTTACAAATAAAAAACAATGATTAAAATCTTACACCTTTCAGACATTCACATGGGTAGCGGCTTTTCTCACGGGCGGATTAATCCAGAAACTGGTTTAAATACGCGCTTGGAAGACTTCGCGGCGACGCTGAGCAAATGTATGGATAGAGCAATTTCTGAACCCGTAGATTTAGTCATATTCGGCGGCGATGCTTTCCCAGATTCTACGCCTCCACCGTTTGTAAAAGAGGCTTTTGCTCGCCAATTCAGCCGCTTGGTGGACGCGCAAATTCCGACGGTTTTGCTGGTAGGAAATCACGACCAACATTCTCAGGGACAAGGCGGCGCGAGTTTGGGGATTTATCGGACTTTGGGAATACCTAAGTTTATTGTAGGCGATCGCCTGGACACTCACCTGATTCAAACCCGCAGCGGGCCCGTACAGGTGGTAACATTGCCTTGGTTGACTCGATCGACCTTAATGACACGTTCCGAGACTGAAAGCCTGTCTATGGGCGATGTTAACCAATTGTTAACCGAAAAACTGACGATCGCAATGGAAGGCGAAATCCGCCGCCTCAACCCCGACATACCAACCGTACTTTTAGCGCACTTAATGGCAGATAAAGCGAGTTTGGGTGCCGAGCGTTTTTTAGCAGTTGGCAAAGGTTTTAACATACCCGTTTCCATGCTAACTCGCCCTTGTTTTGATTATGTTGCTCTCGGCCACGTTCACAAACACCAAAATCTCAATGCTTCCAACAATCCGCCAGTAATTTATCCCGGAAGTATCGAACGAGTTGATTTTAGCGAAGAGAAAGAAGATAAAGGTTTTGTGTTAGTTAATTTGGAACGGGGAAAAGCTGAGTGGGAATTTTGCACTTTGCCAGTGCGGGTGTTTCAGACGATTAAAGTGAATGTTTCCGAATCGGAAAACCCGCAAGCTGAGTTAGTTAAAGCTATTGGCAAGAAAGAGATCCAAGACGCGGTTGTGAGATTGATTTACCAATTGCGATCGGAACAATTAGATTTAATCGACAACGCAGAATTGCACGCACTTCTGGGCGAAGCGCACAGCTACACAATTCAACCGGAATTAGTCAGTCAGTTAGCAAGGCCGCGTTTACCCGAATTGAATGCTAATAATAGTATAGAACCATTAGAAGCTTTGAAAACTTATCTGGCAAGTCGCGACGATTTGAAAGATGTTGCGGAGAGTATGTTAGAGGCGGCGCAGGGTTTGTTGGGAGAGAAACAGGAGGTTTTGGTCGAATTTTAGGTCAAGTGTCGCGCATCTAATTACAGGATGATTTTGCTGCCAAATATTATAGAGTGGGCATCTTGCCCGCCCTAAATATACTATTTAACTCCCAAAAATCTCACCCGCCGCCAACCGAGTTCCATTGGCAAAATCCACCCCAGACTGCACCTTTTTCCCCGCCAACTGCACCTCCCGCAACAATAATAAACCATCACCGGTTTGGACGATCGCCCCCAAGCCCTTCACAACCTTAACAACTTCTCCATTTGCGCCCGACAACTGGGCTAAAACAGGCCATTCGCGTTCCAAAACTCTCAAATCCGCTGGCATTTGCAGCCAATATTCCGGCCCGACGGGCACAGTAGCTATCAGCTTCAGAGAATTGCCGCGAAAAGTCGTCGTGCAATCCGGGAAAAAGCCCCTAACTTGATTGTGAAGGTCGATCGCACTTTTCGACCAATCCAACACATAATCCGCACTCTTAATCATCGGCGCATAAGTCGCCTCAGCATCATCTTGAACAACAGCTTCAATTTGGTCGTCCCTCAGTTTCACCAAAGTTTCCACTAACAAATCCGCCCCAACTTCCGCCAACCTATCCGCCAAAGAATCCGCATTATCCAACAGTGAAATACCAGCAAAAGCCTTCAACAGCATCGCCCCAGTATCCATGCCAGCATCCATCAGCATAGTAGTAATTCCTGTTGTCTTTTCCCCCTCAAAAAGACAGCGCTGAATCGGTGCAGCACCGCGATACTTCGGCAAAATTGAACCGTGAACGTTAACGCAAGCCAAACTAGGAATATCAAGAATTTCTTGAGACAGAATTTGACCGTAAGCCACCACCACAAACACATCCGCCTCCGCTTCCCGCAACTTAGCAATTGTTTCAGCGTCTTTCTTGATTCGCTGGGGCTGCCAAACCGGGAGAGTGTGATTTAAAGCCACATCTTTTACAGGTGAAGGCATCAATTGATTCCCTCTTCCCCGGCGTTTGTCCGGCTGAGTCACCACAGCCACAACCTCAAACTCTGGGTGACTTAGCAAACTAGATAAAGTAGGAACAGCAAAATCGGGAGTGCCAAAAAAGACAATTTTCATAGATTCTTCGTTATTAGTAAGTAGTTATCTGTCATCAGTCATCAAGTAGGTAATGGCAAAAAACCATAGTATATTGTAGAGACTATTAAGCGGGTAGGAGCTATGATACAAGGTAGTTTAGGAGTGTTTTCACCCGCCGAACCCGTGTAATGCTTATTGGTTAGCTCAAATAATGGTAGTTTGCTCCTAGATTATACACTTCGAGAAGAGTTCCGACTTGTGCGATCGGCAAAAAGAATCTCGATTCATACTCAGGTGCCACCCGACTCAAACGCTCAAAAGCAATTGGTTTGATAGACGCAACAACATTTGCCTCCATTCTTCTCAAGTTAACTATAACTGTTCTACACTAGGAATTATCATCGGATTTACCTTGCTTACTGCTAATCTCAATCTTATCATATCTCCTCGAACATGGAAAAACCGTCGAATCTCCTGCTAAAACTCAGCCGCAGCTTATTTGCCGACACCGCAGAACAAGAAAAATTTATTTACGCCGTCACAAATCCCCAACCTTTTAATCCTGCCATCTTGTGGTTGCAACCAAAGCCTACAAAAAACCCATTTACGGTCGAAATTCCCGTCTCTTGGCAACCGCAATTTGTAGATAGACTGGCCTTAGAATCCAAGCCGGGAAAACATTCCTTACACCAAGCAGGACATTACTACTGTCTCGACTTTTCCTCAATCTTCGCCGCCTCCACCTTATTAAAAATACCGCAGCCCATCAAACTAATCTTAGATATGTGCGCCGCGCCCGGAGGAAAAAGTATATTTGCATGGAAAACATTAAACCCAGAATTGCTGTTGTGCAACGAAGTCATAGGCAAACGCATGGGAATGCTGATCTCTAATTTAAGACGCTGCCAAATCCTACCATCCGCCACCGCTAACGTCGATTCAAAAATACTTGCCGAAAAAATACCACAAACTGCTAATTTAGTAATAGTAGATGCTCCTTGTACTGGTCAATCACTCTTAGCAAAAGGAGACAAAGCACCCGGATGCTTTCATCATGTCACCATCAACAGCAATGCCAACCGCCAAAAAAGAATCTTAGCCAATTCTGCTAAAATTGTAGCGCCCCAAGGTTATCTTGCATACATGACCTGCACTTATTCAACCGCAGAAAACGAACAAGTCAGCGAATGGCTGTTAAGCAAATTTCCCGAATTTCAGCCAGTCACTGTTCCTCATTTAGAAAAATATCGATCGCACCTGACAGAAATTCCTTGCTATCGGATGTGGCCGCAAGATAAACTAGGAGCAGGAGCTTTCACCGTTTTGTTTCAAAACACCTCGGATGGAGAGAGAAATCAGCTACCAGCCGATTTTCTAGATTTAACTTGTTTTACCAACTTCTAACTATCCGCGTCCATCGGCTTTCATTTGCGGTTAAAAAAACTTCTTTCCTGAATACAACTAAAAAATGATTTTATCAAAATTATCCCAAGCCATCAAAATGCAACTAAAACTAGCTGCTTGCATTTTACTTATTTTAAATTTGGTAATATTAAGCGGCTGTGAAAGCCCAGAAAAAAACAGCGAAAAGATTAAAATTACACTGTGGCACGGCATCAATCCTCCACCAAATCGCGACGTATTTCAAACCCTCACAGACAAATTCAACAAAACGCATCCCAACATCCATATCGAACCAGTTTACATCGGCCAGCCAGACCAACAACTCCCAAAAATACTAACAGCAATAGTTGGAAATGCACCGCCGGATTTGCTGTGGAATAGTGCCACAATTTCAGGAAAGCTAGCAGAACTCAACGCAATTCAACCCTTAGAAAACTGGCTTAACAAATCGCCCCGGAAAGCCGAAATCGACCCGGCACTCTTCGAGTCAATGGAACTGGGCGGACATACTTGGTCAGTTCCCCTAGGTACAAATAACACCGCCATATTTTACCGTCCCAGCTTATTTAAAGCAGCAGGAATCAAAAAAGTTCCCCAGAATTGGGCGCAATTAAAGCAAGTAGCCCGATCGCTCACCCGAGACACCAACGGAGACGGCCGCACAGACCAACACGGCATAGTCCTCCCCCTAGGCAAAGGAGAATGGACAGTATTTACCTGGCTGCCATTCATGTTCAGTGCAGGCGGCGAACTCAAAGCCGCAACACCTCAAACTCCCGTACCCCAAATAGACAATCCCGGTTCTCGCGCGGCCTTAGAATTGTGGAGAGACTTGTTAAAAGAAGGTTCAGCAATACTGTCAGCACCAGAACGCGGTTACGAACTCGACAACTTCATCGCCGGTAAAGTCGCCATGCAAATCACCGGGCCGTGGACGCTAGCACAATTGCAGCAAAGCCCGATCGACTACGCAGTGATGCCGATACCCGCCCTCAAACGCCCCGCAGCCGTCGTTGGGGGTGAAAACCTATTTTTAATGAAAACATCCCCTGAACGAGAGCGAGCAGCCCTAAAATTCTTAGAATACGTTCTAGGTGAAGAATTCCAAACAGCATGGGCATTGGGAACAGGTTACTTGCCCGTTAACTTAAAATCGAGACAGAGCAAAGCTTATCAAAGCTTTGTGGAAAAAAACCCTGTTTTGCGAGTATTTTTAGAGCAAATGAACTCAGCCAGAGCGCGACCCATTATTTCAGGTTACTCCCGCCTGTCAGAAAACCTCGGTCGCGCCATAGAGGCAACCCTTCTCGGCCGCAACCCCCAAGACGCCCTTAAAGAATCTCAAGAGCGTTTGACACTAACCTTAGATATTGCAACAGCCAAAGGGAAATAGAGAATAAAAAAAATTTGCTGTAAATTATCTGCTTTCACTGTATTGAATCAAAAGACTTGAAGCATCAATTAATTGGTTGAAAATCCAGTTAAAATCACTTCTGCCTGCACTTATAGTCAGAAACCGGATTTCTTGCCTTGGGCTTACCTAAAAGCTGAGATTTTGTGTCGCTGTTATCGGTTGCTTGGGTATTATTGACAAGGGTGCAAGATGTTAGGTTAAATCGAGTTGCGATCGCCCGACACTAAAAGACGCCGGCTGTACCTCGGTAATAAATTTTTAACAAAACCCAAAATTTACAAACCAAATGCTTAGTCATTACAGATATATTGGCAAAAAACGGCTACCCCCGAAATTGATGCGCAGATTCGATCGCACAGCAAAAAAAAACCGAACCTTCAACGGCGCCACAAAAAGTTAGCTCAAAAGGTTCTCCCCCTACCTACCACCCATGACCTACCATCACTTAATAGAAACATCTTCTCTACCCTGTGCCCGTCCCGTGCCACCTACTGAAACCCCAACAACCGTCAACCTTTTCCCCAAACGACCATGCAGACAAAGTTCCTTAACGCCATCAGAGGACATTCCTGGCGGTACTTCCTCGCAGTAGGTGCGATCGCCCTGACCTACTATGGGGCGTCGCAATTCGCCGTTTCCACCCTCACCCTCAGTTCAGAAATTTACCCGATGTGGCCAGCAGCAGGAATTGCCCAAGTCGCCCTGCTGCTGTTCGGGCGGCAACTGTGGCCGGGAATCGCGATCGGAGGCTTCCTGTTCAGCATGAGCGCACCGTCGGCCAACATCGGCACGGCATTGATCTCGGCAGGCGCCAGAACCCTGCAAGCGTGGACGGGAACTTATCTACTGCAGCGCATTAACTTTAGCGCACGGCTCGATCGGCTCAAAGACGTTTTAGGAATAGTCGGACTAGCAGCCTTAGGATCTACCCTGATCAACTCCACCATTGGCAGCATTGTCGTATGCCTGAGCAGCTTATCTAGCTGCAGCAATTTTGGCACCATTTGGGCGACTTGGTGGGTGGGAGACGCTATGGGAATTTTGCTCGTCGCCCCGCTGCTGCTGGCGTGGCAACAATTCCCCAAAGTCTCCACCCATCGCAAAAAAAAGATAGCTGAACGAGCGATTTGGCTGCTGCTGCTGCTAGCAGTCGGCTGGCTCGTCTTCTGCTCGCGCACCCGCGCCGCCTACGCCCGCTATCCCCTCGAATACTTACCATTTCCCCTAGTAGTTTGGGCTGCCTTTCGATTCGGCCAGCGCTACACGGCCCTCTCCAACTTCATCCTGTGCGGCTTCGCCATCTGGGGCATAGCCCGAAGCAGCGGCCCCTTTTTCAAACACGCTAGCAGCATCCCCCAAGCACTGTTATCCCTGCAAGCCTTCATCGCCGTCATCGCCGTCACCGGCTTAGTCTTAGCCGCCACCGTCGCCGAACGCAACCAAGCAGAAGCCTCGCTGCGCGCCAGCGAAGCCAGCCTCGCCAACGCCCAGCGCATCGCCCAACTAGGCAACTGGGACTTAGACCGCAACACCCAGCAATTGCGGTGGTCAGAGGAAATTTATCGCATCCTGGGAGAGCGACCGGGAACTTTTGAACCCAGCCTTGAAGCCTTCTTGGAATACGTGCACCCCGAAGACAGAGAATTAGTCAAAACCTCGATCGAAGCAGCTTTATTTCACCAACAGCCTTACAGCATCGACTACAGGCTCGTACTCCCCGACGGCAGCAACCGCACAGTCTACGAACAAGCCGCCGTCAACTTCCTCTACATCACCAGCACCGTCCAAGACATCACAGACAGAAAGCGGGCAGAAGCCGCGCTGCGTTCTTCAGAAGAAAGATTTTCCAAAACATTTCACGCCTCCCCAGTCGGTATCAGCATCTGCACCCTCACAGACGGATGCTTCCTCGATGCCAACGAAAGCTTTTTGCGATCATTAGGCTGGCTGCGGCACGAATTTATCGGCCGCACCGCCAGCGAGTTAAAAATCTTGGTCAATTCAGAAGACGGGCGGCGGCTAGCCCAGATTTTGCAAGCACAAAATTCGATCAGCAACCAAGAAATCAAAATTCGCACCAAAGCCGGCGAAGTGCGCGACTGGCTGCTGTCAGTGGAACTCATCGACCTCGCCAGCACTCAGTGCGTTTTAATCATGACCAGCGACATCACCGAACGCTTGCGTTCCGAAGAATTCCGCCGGGCCGCATTAGCCGCGGAAGCTGCAAATCGCTCGAAAACCATTTTTCTCGCCAACATGAGTCACGAACTCAGAACCCCCCTCAACGCTATCATCGGCTACAGCGAGATCCTGCAAGAAGACGCCCGAGACCTCGGTGCCGAAGAGTTCATCGACGACCTCCAGAGAATTAACACGGCCGGCAAGCACCTACTAGACCTGATTAAAGATATTCTCGACTTGACCAAAATTGAAGCAGGCCGCATCGACTTCCACCTCGAAACCTTCACCATTTCAACTCTGCTTGAGGAAGTAGTTACCACGATCGCGCCGATGGCAGACAAAAATAGCAATATCCTAGAAATACAATGCCCCGAGGATATTGGCTCGATGCAGACCGACTTGACTAAACTCCGGCAGTCTCTGCTCAACCTCCTCAGCAATGCCGCGAAATTTACTCGCTCCGGCGCGATTACCTTCGCCGTTACCAGATCCGTCGAAACCCCCGCCGACTCTGCAAAGAAAGGCAAAAAACTTGGAGCGTATAGAGGAGATGGCCAAGCTGAAAATAGCTTATCTCTCTTATCTTCCCCTCAAGATTGGATCGTTTTTACAGTCAAAGATACCGGCATTGGCATGAATCCCGAACAGTTAGCCAAAATCTTCGATCCTTTCACCCAAGCCGATTCCTCAACTACTAAGAAGTACGGCGGCACTGGTTTGGGGCTGACGATTACTAAGAAATTCTGCGAAATGATGGGCGGAGACATTACCGCATTCAGCGAGTTGGATAAAGGTTCTACTTTTATAATTCGGCTGCCAGCTATTTTCACCGACCTTTCGATATCAACCGAAAACTCTGATAAATAATATTTTTTAACAGTTATTTTCAATTGCTACTAAATTTATTAGCCTCCGCAATTTGCTGATTCTTTCGCTAGCAGGTATGGAGATTTTGACCATATAGCAGAAGCAAGAAGGAAGACTGAAGTTGCAATATCAGAGTTCATTTTTTAGCAATAATTAAAAATTCCTAACCGTCGGGCGCGGTTTTTATAATTTATCACATCGATCGACTTATTTTTATTACTTTTATTCTTAAATAAGCAGGTATAATATCATGTTTTGCACTCTAACCCTAATTAAGTTCGCAGTAAGTAACAAAGTCCTGCTATAGTTTCCACTGGCATCGGAATAATCAGAGTGCAGTGCGATCGCCGTGTTCGCACGCTCGGTATCATTCCTATCTAACCGGATTTGATATTGCTCCCTCCAGAAACTCGGTTTCTTCACCTAAGTCGGGCCGTCAAAAAAGCGATTTTTGGCAGAAACCGGGTTTTTCAGCGTAAGTTAACTTGATAAAATACCATTTTTGAGTGTGCGGCCGACATTCAGAACATCGGTTTGGTGACAATCGAAAAATTTTTGATACTATTATAGAAAGCGTCCATAGGGTAAGGACGTTCTTAATTGCTAAAACCCTTGCTTTTATTGCTTCTTCCTTCTTCCTTCTTTTTACCCTGGGCGACTTGCCCGATCCCGAAGCCGAAGGGAGCCGAAGGGCCTTCAACATCTGCTATAAATATAATTAGCGCAGTTGGAAAGATTTTGGAGAGCAGAGATGCTCGATCGGCTTTTCGCTCAAACCTATGAGAAAGTTCGATCCCGTACCTTTCCACTAACTGTATAGCGGGGTATATATACTATTAATTAAAAAGATATACTGTATAAAGTTGCCTACAAAGCGCCAGAAATTATGCATTCTCACCTCCAGCGCCAACTCGAACAGCTCGGTTTAGCCAGCGAGTCGCCCCCTCCCAATGCCGAGCAGTGGCAGCTATTCTTAGAGCAGGTAAGTTGTAGCTACGACGGAGCTCGGAGTGAGGAGGAACCGCTGCGGGAGGCTTGTTTGAACTCCGATCCGGTGGCACTACAGGATTTGAGTTCCTCGCCCCAGTCGCCTCAAGACTCTCCAGCAGCTTCAGAAATCGATCGGCTGCGGGCGACTGTCAACAGTTTGGGGGCGGGATTGTGTATCCTTGACGCGAAAGGGTTTGTCATCTCGGTGAATCCAGAGGCCGAACGCTTGCTGGGGTGGCGAGAGTCGGAACTTGCAGGCGTTTCTCTGCTACAGCGCATCGCCAGTCACCCAAATCAAAGCAAGAAATCCCAAGTTTTGACGCCTCGGAAACAGTTGCCAAGCAATAGTGAAGATGCAGCGATCGCACCTACACTAGGTTTACAAGAGGCGATCGCCTCCGGTCAACCTTGCAGCAATTGGGACGACGAGTTTCTGTGCCGCGACGGCAAGATTTTACCAGTTTCCTATTTTTTCAATCCCGCAGTTGAGGGCGGCGAAATATCAGTGTTGGTGTTTTTTGACATTAGAGAACACAAGCAATCGCTCTCGATGCTGCAAGCCGTTCTAGAATTTACAGATGCTGGAATTATAGCGGTTGACAGAAACTGCAATATATGCAATTCTCATCAGAAATTTGTCGAGATGTGGGGTTTATCCGCCCGCCAAGGAAACTTGAGCCGATCGACCTTCGGCACTGTTAAAAAAAACATCGGAACAGGATTCCCCTTCGCCCGAGAACAATTAAAAGACCCCCAAGGATTTCTCCAAAACGCGCTCGAAGTGTCGGCAGAGCCGGATACTCAAATCAGCGAATTATTAGAACAGAAAGACGGAAAAATTATCGAATTAAATTCGTTACCGTCAAAAAAAGTCGGAGCGAACAGAGTCGGGAGCTTTCGAGACGTTACCGATAGCAAAAAAGTAGAACAATCTTTGCAGTATCAAGTAGAATTCAATCATTTGATTGCCAGTTGGTCAACCCATTTAATCAGTCAGACCGCATCGGGAATAGACAAAAGCATCGATCGAACTCTGGAAGCGATCGCCACTTTGAGCGGGTTTGACCGCAGTTACATCTACCTGTTATCTCAAGACAAAACCCGTGCCGACAAAACCTACGAGTGGTGCGCTGACTGCATTCCGGTAATAAAAGGCAGCACCCAAAAACAAATAAACATCGCACAAATCCCTTGGATCGCAGAAAAGCTCGATCGCGCCGAATGCCTCTATATTCCAGAAATCGGCGAACTCGAACCCCCAGCAAAAGCCGAAATTGGCTATTTTATCGGTCAAAATCCAGCCCAATTCCAGAGAGACTCCCCATCCACAACAGCCAATCAAACAGCAATCGCCTCAATACCTTCGATTGGCGCTTCCCTCAATAATTTAGAATCAAAAAAACAGCTAAAAAATATCCAATCGCTGATAATTATTCCCCTAATTTGCAGTAAAAACCTAGTAGGATTTCTCGGATTCGATGCCTTAAAGCAAATAGCAAATCTATCGCCAGAAATATCCACACAGCTAAAAATGGTAGGAGAAATGCTCGCCAATGCCCTAGAGCGCAAGCGAGCAGAAGCAGCTTTGAGACAATCCGAAACAAAATACCGCAGCATCTTTGAAAACGCAGTCGAAGGCATATTCCAGACCACCCCAAACGGGCGCTACCTCAGTGCCAATCCCGCACTAGCCCGCATTTACGGCTACGAATCCTCTACCCAAATGCTCGCCGAACTCGCAAACCTCAACCGCCAACTTTACGTAGACCCCAAGCGACGCGCCGAGTTTATTGCCCAATTGGGGGTTCGCCGTCAAATATCAAAATTTGAATCCCAAATATACCGCCGAGACGGCAGCACGATCTGGATTTCCGAAAACGCGCGCAGAATCTGCGACGAAAGCGGCAGCGTTTTGTATTACGAAGGCACAGTCCAAGACATTACCGATCGCAAACAGGCAGAATCCGCCATGCAGTCGGCCCTAGAAGCAGCAGAATCAGCCAACCGGGCAAAAAGCACATTTCTTGCCAACATGAGCCACGAACTGCGCACACCGCTCAATGCGATCGTCGGCTACAGCGAAATGCTTAAAGAAGAAGCTGAAGAATTGGGCGATGAAGCTTTCGTCCCCGACCTCGAAAAAATCCGCAGCGCCGGCAAACACCTGCTGTCGATGATCGACGACATCCTAGATATCTCTAAAATTGAAGCAGGCCGAATGGATCTCTACTTAGAAACCTTCGACATTCATCCCTTAATTGAAAGTGCTGTCGCCACGGCCAGACCGCTGGTCGAGAAAAACGGTAATACCCTAGAAGTTTACTGTCCAGACAACCTCGACACCATGCACGCCGACATGACCAAAGTCCGGCAAGTGCTGCTCAACCTGCTCAGCAACGCTGCCAAGTTCACCCAAAACGGGAAAATTGCGATCGGGGTGGAAAGAATTAAAAATGAACAATTAAAAATGAACAATCAAGAGGAATCTTCCCAAATTTTAATTTCTAACTCCGAATTTTTCAGTTTCCGCGTCGCCGACAGCGGTATCGGCATGACAAAAGAGCAATTGCAGCGAGTTTTCCAACCTTTCACCCAAGCTGACGCCTCGACTACCCGCAAGTACGGCGGCACGGGTTTGGGACTAGCTATCAGCCAGCGCTTCTGTCATATGATGGGTGGCAGCATTGAGGTCAGCAGCACGCTGGGCGCAGGCAGCACTTTCACCGTGCTTTTGCCCAGCGCGATTCAACAGCCGGAAATCGCCAACAAAGTCCGCGACAGCACTAGCCCTCCGGTCGCCCCCGCTGTCGGCACGGTGCTGGTAGTTGACGACGACCCGATATCGCGGGATTTGATCCAGCGCGCCCTCGTTCGCCAAGGGCTGCACATCGAAGTCGCCGGCGGCGGCGAGCAAGCTCTCCGGCTCGCTAAGCAACTGCGGCCAGACGCGATTACCCTCGACGTGATCATGCCCGGAATGGACGGCTGGGCGGTACTCTCAGCGCTAAAGGCAGATCCAGATCTTGCCGAAATTCCCGTAATCCTGCTATCCTTTGTTGGCAACAAAAGCCTCGGCTTTGCGTTGGGTGCCTCGGACTACCTCACCAAACCAGTGGACGGCAAACGGCTGGCTGCCTTGTTGAACAAGTACCGGCGCGACCAAGACGGCGTTGCAAGTAACAATTTGACCTGTCAGATTCTAATTGTGGAAGACGACGTTGCCACGCGGGAAATACTGCGACGCATACTAGAAAGACAAGGCTGGGCAGTAACGGAGGCTGACAGCGGGCGCGCGGCTCTCTCTAAGCTAGAAATTGCCCGACCGCATCTGATCCTGCTGGATTTGATGTTGCCAGAAATGGATGGTTTTGAGTTGATCGGCGAACTTCGCAAATCGTACTCTGGAGATCCAATACCGATTGTTGTGCTCACAGGGAAAGACCTGACACCGGCCGAAAGCCAGCAGCTTAACGGTTGTGTCGATCGGGTGCTACAAAAAGGAGTCTACAGTTGCGATACTTTGTTGCGCGATGTTCGCTCTATAGTGAATGACAGGTTCGATCGCAGGTACGACTCGAAAGGCAAGGAGAACACCAATGGCTAAAATCCTGTTGGTCGAAGATAACGAAATGAATAGGGATATGCTTTCCAGGCGTCTGGCCCGCAAGGGACACGAGGTCTTTATTGCTGTTGACGGTGCTGAGGGGGTGTCGATGGCGCTCGCGAAAGTACCGGATTTGATTCTGATGGATATGAGTCTGCCAGTGCTCGACGGGTGGCAAGCAACCCAGCAAATTAAGGCGGCTCCTGAAACTAGCACGATTCCGGTGATTGCTCTGACGGCTCACGCAATGGCGGGCGATCGTGAAAAGTGTCTGGCCGCCGGCTGCGACGACTACGACACCAAACCGGTCGAGTTTCCCCGACTTTTGGGTAAAATTGAAACGCTTCTGAAAGAGGCTATGACATGAAAGGTGACGAGGGCAGCGTGCTGGTTGTTGATGACAATGAGGTAAACCGCGATTTGCTGGCCCGCCGACTTCAGCGTCAAGGCCACTTGGTCACTGTTGCTGAAGATGGTCTCCAAGCTCTGGAAATGTTGCGAAGAGATCCTTTTGATTTGGTTCTCCTAGACATTATGATGCCGCAAATGAACGGCTATCAGGTGCTGGAAAATCTGAAAGCGGACGAAAAGTTGCGCTATATCCCGGTGATTATGATTTCGGCGGTGGACGATATTGACAGTATCGTCCGGTGTATTGAGTTGGGGGCGGAGGATTATCTTTCTAAACCGTTCAATCCGGTATTGCTCAAGGCTCGGATTAGCGCTTGTCTGGAAAAGAAGCGGCTGCGGGATAAGGAGCAGGCGTATTTACACGAGTTGGCCCTGGAAAAGGAAAAGTCCGAGCGTTTGCTGTTAAATATTTTACCGAAGGCGATCGCGCAGCGCCTAAAACACGGGGAAAGTACGATCGCCGACAGTTTCGCTGAGGTAACAGTGATGTTTGCCGATTTGGTGGGTTTTACTAAGCTTTCGGCTCATTTGTCGCCGGCCCAGTTGGTGGAGTTGCTCAACGAGATTTTTTCGGCTTTTGACGAGTTGGCCGAGCGCTACGGACTTGAGAAAATTAAGACGATCGGCGATGCTTATATGGTTGTTGGCGGTTTGCCGACGCCCAGCGACGACCACGCCGAGTCGATCGCCGAAATGGCGTTAGACATTCAAGCAGCAATGACTAAGATACGCACCAAGGGAGGTCAGCCGCTCAGCATCCGCATCGGCATCCACACAGGCCCGGTGGAAGCTGGGGTAATCGGTACTAAAAAATTTACTTACGATTTGTGGGGAGATACGGTAAATACAGCTTCCCGGATGGAATCTCAAGGCGTCCCCGGCAGCATTCAGGTGACAGTTGCTACCTACGAGCGCCTGCGGGGTAAGTATGTTTTTGAGGAGCGAGGCGTGATTCCGGTGAAGGGGAAAGGCGATATGATGACTTATCTGCTTGTGGCCCGAAACGCCTCATGATATCAATTCCGGTTGCACCGGAATGATGGGGAGTGGGGAGTGGGGGAAGGTGTAATTATTGACTTTGACTCGATCGTGCCCATCCCACGGAAAACGATATGACAAATGACCAAACGACCAATTACCAAATTGACAAATGAGCGTAAATTCTAACCTTTTAATCTACGCCCAATGGGCGGGAATTCTGACAGCAGCCTTGGCTATTCTAACTGTTATAGCATTTATCTTCAAATGGGGTATTCGCTTCCGATTGGTAGGAGTGACAAGTTTTATGACCGTAGTCGCTGCGAGTATATTCGGTCTGGGTTTGGGACTGTTTACTCGCACAGAAATTCCCGGTGCAGTTCGCTATTCTTTAGTTTACGATACTGGCGGCGCTCAAACAGTAGTTACTGTGCCGCCTACGATCACCGAATCGGAATTAGAAGCAACGATGCGGCAAGCGGCTGCGGATTTGTACTCTCCAGGGCGCTCTGGAAGGGGCAGAGACTACATGACAATCCGGGTTCGTACAGTTGTACATCCTGAACCGGGGCTGTCGCAGCCGCTGTTTTTGGGCGAAGTGAGGCGATCGCTCGCGACTCGTGATGATGACAAAATGGCGATCGAAATCTTCCCCGAAAAAGTCGCAACTCTGAAAAAATATCAAGCTTAAAAATAGGGTGCAGCCGCATTCTTAGGACTTACGCATAGGAGTTCAGAAACCGGGTTTTTTACCAAGATTATTCGTTGTAACCCGCAGATTCGGTAAAAAACCCGGTTTCTTTGATCGTAGTGCATAAGTGCTGAAAAAATAATTTGGAATCGCTACTACACAAACAAATTCCGCGCAACGCGAGACTAAGAAACTCATCGTTTTCAACCAAAGCCTGATAAGGCAGAACCGGAGGATATGGCTGCAACTTTAAGGATTCTTTAAAAAATGATTGCAACCACCAAACACCAATTGAAATTTAACGAATTTATTGCAATTTTCCCGGAAGATAGTCTTTAAGAATTGGTGAACGGAGAAATTGTCAAAATAGCAATTACCAGAAATCATGATGATATTAGTGAATTTACAGACAGACACTTTTATCAAGAGAGCGATCGGCTGAAACTAAACTATGTAGTAAAACGAGGCATCACGATTAAAACTACCACAAAAGAAGGTATAGAGCAAGGACGAGTTCCTGATGTCAATGTTATCGATCGTACTTTGTGGCGTGCTGAACGCAAAGCTTATGCCGCACTGGAATCGCCGATTCAGTTAGCTGTCGAGGTAGTATCAACTAATTGGAAAGATGGTTATGTTTATAAGCTAGATGAATATGAACGCTTGGGCATTTCTGAATACTGGGTTATTGATTATTTAGCAATTGGAAAAAGAGAGTATTTGGGCAACCCGAAAATTCCGACGGTATTTGTGTTTTCTCTAAATGCTGAAGGCAAATATCACCGCACTCAGTTTAGAGATAATGAACAAATTGTTTCGTTTCGCCGACTTTCCCCGAATTAGTGCTGACGGCGGCTCAGGTATTGTCAGCTTAGTTCGGTTGTGTTAGTCTTGAGAAACATTGAACTTGCCAAAAATACTTTAAGATTATTAAGATTTTCCTCCGCTGATTAAAGGAATTAAGCAATTTCAAGAGAGTATTGCACAATTTGAGCCCTGAGGTCAGAAATTATGGATTGGAATGAACTGTATAATTTAGGCTTAGGCTTGTTTGAAAAAGCAACCGCCTTTTTCGACGAAGCTTTAGAAATGAAACCCGATCCCCAAGCCTGTTACAATGAGGGCGTTGCACTGGGTAATTCAGGGAAATTTCAAGAAGCGATAGCCTCCTACGACAAAGCCTTAGAAATCAAACCAAATTATCACGAAGCCTGGAACAATCGGGGCAATGCAATGAATAATTTAGGGTTGTTTGAAGAAGCGCTCGCCTCCTGCGACAAAGCCTTAAAAATCAAACCAGATTGTCACCTTGCCTGGTTCAATCGTGGCGTTGCGCTGGGTAATTTAGGCTTGTTTGAAGAAGCGCTCGCCTCCTGCGACAAAGCCTTAGAAATTAAACCAGATTTACATGAAGCCTGGTACAATCGGGGCGATGCACTGGGTAATTTAGGAAGATGGGAAGAAGCGCTCGCCTCCTTGGACAAAGCCTTAGAAATCAAACCAGATTTTCACCTTGCCTGGGACAATCGGGGCCGTGCGCTGGCTAATTTAGAAAGATTTGAAGCAGCGATAACCTCCTGGGATAAAGCCTTAGAAATCAAACCAGATTATCACGAAGCCTGGAACAATCGGGGCAATGCAATGAATAATTTAGGCTTGTTTGAAGCAGCAATCGCCTCCTGCGACAAAGCCTTAGAAATCAAACCAGATTATTACGAAGCCGGGTTGAATCGGGGCAATGCACTAGCTAGTTTAGGAAGATTGGAAGAAGCGCTCGCCTCCTACGACCAAGCTTTAGAATTTAAACCTGATTTACACGCAGCATTTTATAATAAAGCTTGCTGCTATGGGTTACAGAGTCAAATTGACCCAGCGATCCAGAATTTGCAGCAAGCCATCAATCTGAATCCTGACCAATACCGAGAAATGGCAAAAACTGATTCGGGTTTTGACAGCATTCGATCGCATACTAGGTTTCAAGCCTTGATTCAAGAATAGGGATTTGCCCTTGGGCGGGGCGGGTTTATGAGATTGTCGGTTTGCGGCAATTATTGTTGGTAAAACCCGCCACAACAGCATCAAAAACACTTTTCAACCGAAGCTAGCGGACACGATATGATATAAGAATTAGTAGCGAGGTAAAAGATGACCAAACTAAATGTAACCGTAACCAATGACAGATTTCCCGAACTCATCGCCCGTGTCGAGGATACTGGAGAACGAATTGTCATAGAACAGGAAGGAAGAGCGATCGCTGCTATCATTACTTATGCCGATCTGAAGCGACTAGAAGCACTAGAAGCCGCCATAATTAACAAAGCAAAACTCGAAGAATATGAATGGCTAAAAGCTGCGATCGCAAATCCAGCATTTGATTCCCTAAGAGACTCAGCGGAAGATATCTACACTTTAGCTGATGGCTTGCCTTTCCACGACTCAGAATGGATTAAAACAGTAGCGATCGATCCTAATTTTCGTTCGATACTCGACCCAGAAGAAGACATTTATACTATAGCTGACGGTAAACCATATCTACCTTAAATATCCCTCTTATTTATTAGTCTGCAAAGGCGGACTTCGCTTGACAAGACGCGGTTTCAACCGCCGATCGCTCAAAAGGGTTACGTGAAAATGATATCTTGGGTGAGGTTTGTCACACCTGAGTGCGATCGCCCTTTCCTCTTTTCTACGCAGTCATCTAAAAAAATAGTATTAATCTATACCTACAAATCTCCGAGATAGGGTTATATTGAAAAAAATTGAAAAAGTTCCCAAAATCCTGTAAAATTGCGAGAAATAACCAAATAATATCGATCGAAAGCACTCACAGGCGAAAAAGATCGCATATAAAAAAGAAAAGAATCAATTAGACAGAAAATGAGGTGAAACCCCTTGCAAAAATTAGCCAGCATAGAAAAGCCGATCGACTCAGGGGAAAAATCCATAGCAGTCAACACCCAAAACGCTCAAACCTTGTACGATCGCGGCAACGCCCTAGAAGCAATGGGGCGCTTCCAAGCTGCGATCGAATCTTGGGAAGAAGCGATCGCACTCGAACCAAAATTTTATGAAGCGCGGTACAACCAAGGCGTAGCCCTCCGAAAATTGGGACAGCTAGAAGAAGCGATCGCAGCCTACAACAAATCCCTAGAAATCAAACCAAACAATCCCGAAGCGTGGTATAACCGCGCCAACGTTTTGCGGAAGCTCAACAGACTCTCAGAAGCGATCGCATCCTACCAAAAAGCGATCGATTTCAAGCCAGACTACCACGAAGCTTGGACGAACCTCGGCAACACCCTCGTCAACGTAGAAAAATTATCAGAAGCGATCGACTCCTACGACAAAGCCATCGCCATCAAACCAGACTACTGCGAAGCTTGGTACAACAAAGCATTTGCCCTGAGAAAATGCGACAAAAATACAGCAGCGATCGCATCCTACGACAAAGCGATCGAACTTAAACCAGACTTGCATCAAGCCTGGTACAACCGCGGCTTAGCCCTAGCTGATGAAAAACTCTACCCGGAAGCCGTCGCCTCCTACGACAAAACCCTGCAACTGCGGCCGAATTCCGCCGAAGCCTGGAACAAACGCGGCACGGCGATCGCACAAATGGGACAATTTGAAGCTGCGATCGCATCCTGGGACAAAGCCCTCGCACTCAAGCCAAACGACAGCGAAACCTGGTACAACCGCGGCTTAGCCTTCGCCAAGTTACAACGCTTTGAAGAAGCAGTGGCCTCGTGGGACAAAACGGTAGAGTTGCAGCCAGATAACACCGAAGCCTGGTACAACCGCGCCGTCGCCCTCAAAACAATTCAACGATTTACCGAAGCGATCGCCTCCTACGATAAAATCATCGCACTCAACCCCGACGATCCAAACCTTTACTATCAAAAAGCTTGCGTTTACGCCCTGGAAAAAGCAGCAGGCGAACTCACAAACAACCCCGAACTTGTAGCCACCAGTATCCGGCTGGCGATCGAAAACTTGTCCGAGGCGATCGATCTCAATCCCCATAAATACCGGAAACTGTGCAAAAATGACTCTAAATTGCGTACAATACGGGAAGAAGTGCGGTTTTTAGCTTGATTTCAGGGTAGCGATGATTGATGGATACGGATGCCGCACTGCAACCTTTGTAGGCAAAACAGCACCATAAACCCCAATCATGCAAACCCTAGACAAAACTCAAGCAAAATTCGCTCAACTGGCAGCCCACCTCAGAGAAGTTAACGACATCGAATCAGCCTCGTCGCTGCTGCATTGGGATCAATCAACTTATATGCCCGCCAAAGGTGCAAGTGCCAGAGGCCGCCAGTTGGCAACTCTCAAACAAATATCCCACGAAAAATTTACCGACCCCAAAATTGGTGAACTCCTAGAAGACTTGCGTTTCTACGAACAAACGCTCCCCTACGACTCCACCGCAGCCAGCCTGATCCGCATCGCCCGCAGAGACTACGATCGCGCCGCCAGAATCCCCGCAACCTTCATGTCAGCGCTCTGCCGCCACCAAGCCGACTGCTACGAAGCTTGGGCCGCGGCCAGAGCAGCCAACAACTTCGCAGCCGTCGAGCCGTATCTCGAAAAAACCCTAGAATTAAGCAGGCAGTACGCCGAGTTTTTCCCCGGATACGAACACATCGCCGATCCTTTGATCGATCGTAGCGACTACGGCATGAAAGTATCCCTGCTGCGCCCGCTTTTCGCCCAACTGCGTCAAGAATTAGTGCCGATAGTCGAAGCCATAACCTCCCAACCTCCCGCCGACGACTCCTGCTTGCACCAACACTTCCCCGAATCCCAGCAATTAGAATTCACCCGCACAATCGTAGAACGCATGGGGTACGACTTCCAGCGGGGACGCCAAGACACAACCCTGCATCCATTCATGACCAACTTCTCCATAGACGACGTGCGCATCACCACCCGCGTCTACGAAGATCACCTGGATCAAGCACTCTTCAGCAGCATCCACGAAGCCGGACACGCCCTCTACGAACTCGGAAATTCCCCGGAATTTGAAGGCACGCTTCTGGCCGGCGGCATTTCCTCCGGCCTGCACGAAAGTCAGTCGCGACTTTGGGAAAATTTGGTCGGGCGCAGCCGCGGTTTTTGGGAATGTTTCTACCCACAACTCCAAGGCGTATTTTTGCGACAGTTGGGACACGTATCCACTGACGCATTTTACCGGGCAATTAACAAAGTCTCGCGATCGCTCATCCGCACCGACGCCGACGAAGTAACCTACAACCTCCACGTCGCCATCCGCTTCGATCTAGAATTGGCAATGGTAGAAGGAAAATTACCAGTGCGAGACCTCCCCGAAGCTTGGAACGAACGCTATCAAAACGACCTGGGAGTGGTCCCCGCCACCGACAGCGATGGCGCCATGCAAGATGTTCACTGGTATGTTGGTACGATCGGCGGAATGTTCCAAGGTTACACCCTCGGCAACTTGATGAGCGCCCAATTCTACGAAACAGCAGTAAAAATCAATCCTGAAATTCCCGTAGAAATAGAACAGGGCAATTTTACCGTACTCCACGACTGGCTAAAACAAAATATCTACCAGCACGGCCGCAAATACACCGCCGTCGAATTGATCGATCGCGTTACCGGTTCAGCTTTAAGTATCGATCCCTTTGTCCGTTACATTCGCCACAAATACGGGGAATTTTATGTCATTTGAGGGATAGCAAGTTCAGATTGCCAACTTTAAAATTACAAAAAAAGTAGTCAAAAAAAAAAAAGGGCGATACTCAAACAGTATCGCCCTTTTTTACAGATAAAATCAAAAATCATAAATAAGGGAGTATGTATGTCTGAACTCTTTCAGGCTGTTATCGCCAGCGACGAAAAAACCGACTTGCGTCAGTTTGTCAGCGATTTGCGGGTTTTAGGCAACAAATATTTGCTGCGAAACGACATAGTTAACGCTTTTGCCGCCTACTGCACCAAATACGAAAAGCCCGAACAGTTTCATCAATCTTCTCTTTTAAGCAAACTGATTTACTACGTTCAGGAAATTATTCTCGAAGATGGCAGTCTTTGCGTCCTGCTGCGGCCAAAAATTGCTACAATGGAAATACTGCGAATTGCAGACGACTTGACTGTTGAGCAGATGAGAGTGCAAGAATTGCTCGACGTGCGCGATCGCTTCGTCAACCACTTTCACCCCCAAGAAGGCGACATTCTAGAACTAGATTTCGCCCCTTTTTACGATTATTCCCCCACAATTCGCGACCCCAAAAACATCGGCAAAGGAGTGCAATTCCTCAACCGATACCTGTCCAGCAAACTGTTTCAAGACCCCAGGCAGTGGCAGGAAACTCTATTTAATTTCTTGCGCATTCACCGCTACAACGGCGTACAATTACTAATTAACGATCGCATAAAATCCCAAGAACAACTTTCAGAACAAATCAAAAAAGCCCTCACCTTTGTCAGCGATCTTTCTGAAGAAGAACCCTACGAAAGATTTCGACTGGTTCTGCAATTGATGGGTTTCGAGGCAGGTTGGGGAAATACCGCAGCCCACGTGAATGAAACCCTAGGAATTCTTGACGAATTAATTGATTCCCCCGATCCGCAAACTCTAGAAGCATTTATTTCTCGCATCCCGATGATTTTCAAAATCGTCCTAGTTTCTCCTCACGGCTGGTTCGGCCAAGAAGGAGTTTTGGGGCGACCGGATACGGGAGGTCAGGTAGTTTATGTCCTCGATCAAGCCAAGAGTTTAGAGAAACAACTGCAAGAAGACATTCATCTTGCCGGTCTCGATAGTTTAGGAGTCAAACCTAAAGTAATTATTCTCACCCGGTTAATTCCTAACAGCGACGGCACGCGCTGCAACGAACGTTTGGAAAAAGTTCACGGCACAGAAAATACTTGGATTTTGCGGGTTCCCTTCCGGGAGTTCAATCCCAAACTGACTCAAAATTGGATTTCTAGATTCGAGATTTGGCCTTATTTGGAAACTTACGCGATCGATGCAGAAAAGGAATTGCTGGCTGAGTTTCAGGGCAAACCAGATTTAATTGTCGGCAACTATTCAGACGGCAACTTGGTAGCCTTTTTGCTGTCTCGCAAACTCAAAACTACTCAGTGCAATATTGCCCATGCGCTGGAAAAATCTAAATATTCGTTCAGCAATCTCTACTGGCAAGAATCAGAGGAAAAGTACCATTTTTCGCTGCAATTTACTGCCGATATAATTGCTATGAATGCAGCTAATTGTATTGTCAGCAGCACCTATCAAGAGATTGTGGGCCAACCCGATAGTGTCGGTCAGTACGAATCTTATAATTGTTTCACCATGCCGGATTTGTACCACGTTGTGAACGGGATTGAACTGTTCAGCCCTAAATTCAACGTAGTGCCGCCGGGAGTCAACGAAAGCGTGTACTTTCCCTACACGCGGATAGAAGACCGGGTGCAAGGCGATCGCGATCGGCTCAACGAACTGCTGTTTACTCTAGAAGACCCGGAACACGTCTTTGGAAAACTCGACGACCCGCAAAAGCGCCCTTTATTTTCGATGGCCCGGCTCGATCGCATTAAAAACCTGACAGGCTTAGCAGAATTGTTTGGAAAAAGCCAGGAATTGCAAGAAAAATGCAACTTAATTCTAGTAGCTGGCAAGCTGCGGGTCGAAGAAACCGAAGACCACGAAGAAGCAGAAGAAATTAAAAAGCTTTACGCAATTATCGACCAATACAACCTTCACGGTAAAATTCGCTGGCTGGGAGTGAGGCTTTCCAAAAGCCTGTCCGGCGAAATCTACCGGGTAATCGCCGACACCCAAGGTATATTTGTTCAGCCAGCATTATTTGAAGCTTTTGGCTTGACAATTCTCGAAGCAATGATTACCGGCATTCCCACTTTCGGGACGCAGTTTGGCGGCCCGCTGGAAATCATTCAAGATGGCGTAAATGGGTTTTATATCAACCCGAATAACCACTCGGAAACCGCCCAAAAAATTCTAGATTTTTTATCGAAGTGCGAACCAAATCCCAACTATTGGTATGAAATTTCAACGCGAGGAATTGACCGAGTTTACAGCACGTATACTTGGGAAATTCACACTACCAAGCTGCTGACGCTGGCCCGGACTTACGGTTTCTGGAACTACTCATCCAAGGAAAACCGCGAAGATATGCTCCGCTACATAGAATCGCTGTTTTATCTAATTTACAAGCCAAGAGCCAAGGCTTTATTGGCCGAACACGCAAACCGATAAGTGGTGGCGAGTTTTGGTTTTTATATCAAATAGGTTGGCATCGAAATTATTCATGTCTCTCTTCCGTTTCTCCTTATCCTCTGCGTCAAGAGCGGTTTAATAATTCCGATACAACCGGAATTGATATTACGGCGGGGTTGAAGGAAAAAACTTAGCCTCTCATAGAGCAACTTTGTACAAAATCCGCCTGTAAAGATTTGTGAAGAACCGCTGGTTTTGTACCCTAAGACTGAGGCTGAAAGACGTGGTTTATACGAAAATATTGGCTTTGGTAACGAAACATTTCGGAATCAACCGGGTTTATTAGGAATAGTGCGAACCGGCCCCTACTTCTAACACGTAACTTCTAACTCGCAACTTCTGAGTGCTGGTGTCTCCATTGCCCAACTTCTCTTCTAGAGGCCAGGGCAGATATAGCAACCGCGCCAAACGCTTAGGAGCTTTTTAAGGGTTCAAACCAATGCGGTCGATTACCCCTTTCTTCGGACTTCTATTTACCCGATCGCCAAGTCGAAGGGGATTCTTCCTTCTTGCTTCTGCTATATGTCTCATAAAGCAGTCCGGGTAATACAATTAGATTTAGAAACTAGAAAACAGGGAAACCTTGTCAAACCTCACTAACAGGATGAAATTTATGCGTGTGACTACTGTTACGATTTTCAGCTTGCTCGCTCTGCTCGCTCCGGCCTTGACCAGAAAGGCAACTGCTGCTTTCGATTCCCAACCCTTGGTGCAGGAACAGTACCGCAGAGACTTTACGGCTCCCGCCGATCCGGGTGCGTCAGCATCGCCCGAGGAAAATTCCCAAGCAGATATGTTTAACAAGCCTTTTTACGCGGGCGAGAAGCCGCCGGTGAGAAAGGAAAAAACTATCTCGGCGGGAGCTGACGGGCCAGAAGTTGCAGCCATACAGCAGCGGTTGCAGGTGCACAGTTTCAAGGTGGGGACGATCGACGGTTCCTACGGTTCTCGGACTACATCGGCGGTTCGTGCCTTTCAGCAGTCTAAGGGTTTGAACTCAGACGGCATTGTGGACAAGGAAACTTGGACAGCTTTAGCAGCAGATCCGGCGGCAGCTCCTGAAACTGTGCAGAGCAATGCTCCAATTCTGAGCAATGCTGCTGTTCCCGGCAATCCTCCAACTCTTCTAAATAAAGGCGCTGTCGGTTCCAAGGTGAAGACGCTACAGGTGCGTTTGGAAATACAGGGTTACGATCCGGGCCCCATCGACGGCATTTTTGGCGCTCGCACTGCTTCGGCTGTCAAGAACTTTCAGCAGTATAAGGGCTTGATGGCTAACGGCATGGTGGACGACACAACCTGGAAGGCGCTGGGCCAAAAGTAAGCGACGAGTGAAAAATACGGAAAATTGCTGTGGCGATAACTCATGATTGAACCCGGTGTCCAAAAATGACCGGGTTTCTCGATGTTGAGCGATCGAGCAATTTGGTTATCAGCCTGCGGATTTATCAGTGGGTCCCTTTCTTCAATCTAAAATCTAAAATCTAAAATCTAAAATCGATTGACCGATCGCTTTGTTGTGTGCTATAGTATTTAAATCTCAAAATGCGGATATGGCGAAATTGGCAGACGCGCCAGATTTAGGTTCTGGTTCCGAAAGGAGTGAAGGTTCAAGTCCTTTTATCCGCACTTAAAATTTTTATATTAAAACAGACAATCCCACCTATTGTCGGGGGCGTATTTTTTATGTGGCTTGATACTCAATCTGAGTTGAAAACCCTTACTTATTTTAATCGTTCTTGAGTGCTTGCTGAAAAGTTTTGATAGCATCAAGATGATTAACCAGATTAATACAGCATAACAGCAACTCAAAGTTTATCCCTCGCACTTCCTCGCTCTCAGCAATCTTTTCATAGTCCAAATCCTTCGGTTTCACTGTCAGCTAGTGCTTCTTGTGCCAGAGTTTGAGAAGAGAGAATGCTTGGCGTTATTACGATCGCCATCACGAAGAAATCGATCGCCTCATTGTTGCTCATCAAACCGATGATTGAAAGCGTGAGGCTGTATTAAGAGTGAAAATTTGGCGAGCGCAATCAGATTATGCGCGGGTGCCCAGAAACCTGGTTTTTGCCCAGAAGACGCGTTACAGCCGTAGAAAAGGGAAAAAACCCGGTTTCTTTGGTTTTGGTGCCTAGGGCGTCGGTTCAGTATTAGGAGTTGACAAAAAAGACTGAAAATGATATGTGAATTGAGAAGCCTGTTAAATTC